>JACQTN010000303.1 GCA_016210785.1 Armatimonadota bacterium | reverse complement strand
TCCAGGCTCAACCGGATGTACTTCTGACCACGAACGTCGTCATGGGACATGCCGCGTCCTAACGAGAACTGCAGCATCTGCCAGCGCGCCGGCGAGCGGATCGGAAGGAGCCGCACCACGCTCACGACCCCGTCCGGATCCGCAAACGTCATGTGACCGGCCGCGCAGGTGCCGGCGGCGGTCCCATCCAACGCCCGGACGGGCGGGTTAACCTTCACGATCCGGATCCGGCCGGCCGGGGGCTGGACCTGCGCCGGCGCCACGCAATCGAACGCGAAGTCGCGGAACGCGATCACCCGGCCGGGGCTGTCCCGGCCCGCCCCGGAGATCAGCGTGGCGCGGAGCGTGTACCGGACTCCGGGCGTGGTGCACGACAGGTCAAACCGCCAGTTCCGCGCATCGCCGCCCGCGCGGACCCCCATGGTTCTCCACCCCGGCGCCTGGGCTCCCGGAACCGGATCGATCCTGACCAGGTAGGCCACCGGGCTCCGCGGGGCCTCGAAGGACAGGGTGGCGGATGCCGCTGTGCCGGCGACGACCTGACCGGGCGCCCTGACCCAGATTCCGGGAGGCCTGACTTCGACTGGCTGAGGCAGATCTCCGCACGTGAAAGAAAACATCGCGGGCTCGCTCGCGTGCCCGGCGGCGTCCCTGACGGTCACGCTCCACTGATGCTGGCCCACCTGATTGCCGCACCGCATGTTGAACTGGAACGAGCGCTCCGCACCCAGCGTGCCGGGGTTGATGCGGAACGGTCTGCCGCCGCCGCTGACCGGCTGGAAATCCGCGGCGACGATGTCCTGTTCAGGGTCGACGGCAACCACGACGCCGCCGGAGGCGCCTCCCAGCGGGAGTTTGGGGTACCACAGCTGCACCATGGCGATGCGCGGGGGCGAAGACCTTCCGCCGCACACCACCTGGAAATCCCGGGACCCTCGAAAGAGGCGGTTGGCGTCGAGGAGAAAGACGCGGAGGACGGCCGGCCCTTGGGCCGAGCCGCACCACTGCGAGAACACGATCTCACCTGAAGGCCGGCCGCTCATTCCGGGGTCGAATTCGACGGGAGACCAGGCAATCCCGGACACGCGCTGGATGGCCACAAGCCGGAGGTTAAAACCCGGGTTCTGGAAGGAGATGCGTCCGTAGGCCCTGGTTCCATCGGAAGGGATTCGGGATGGAAAATTGATCCCGGTGATGAGTGGCAGCAAGGCGGGCGGGACCGGAAGGGGTGCTGGTGACTGCATGCCGCTGGCCGGCACCGGCAGTACCAATGCCGCCAGCACGACCGCCACACTCCAAACTCCGGCAAGACCACGACGAGAGATACACATGGTCCGCCCTCCCCCCATGTCCGAAAGTTGCTTGGACCTTCGGGGGAGAGCGTGCCTCTCCTGCCGAATGCTCCTTCCCACAACGGGTGGAAGGGAGGACCGCCGCGTGGCACGCAGACATTTTGACGTGATCGTTGAGCCCCAGGTCATGATCCCCATGCGGGACGGCCTGCGGCTCGCCGCCGACGTCTACTTCCCCGCAGAGGGCAGCCAGCGGCTGACGCAACCGCTCCCGGTCATCCTTGAGCGCACTCCCTACGATCGCACGAGCGCCATCCGCGCGCAGCGCTTCTACTTCTTTGCCCGCCGCGGGTACGCCGGCGTCTTGCAGGATGTGCGCGGCCGCTACGAATCGGAGGGCGAGCACGATCCCTTCGGCGCGGCGGACGTTGCCGACGGCTACGACACCTGCGAGTGGATCGGCCGGCAGCCCTGGTGCAACGGGAGGATCGCGAGCACGGGCACTTCGTACACGGCCATGAACCAGGCCAGCCTGGCCATGAGCGGCCCCCCGCATCTCGCCGTGCAGTTCATCCGCCAGGGATTTTCCAACCACCACAACGGCCGGCTCCGGCAGGGCGGCGTGCTGCGCCTGACCATGGTGGCCTGGGCCTTCCACCAGGCGGCGCAGAGCCATGCCGCGCTGCGCGACCCGGGCCTCCGCGCAGTCCTGGAAGAGGCAAGCGCGCGCGTGCAGGAGTGGATTGCGCGGATGCCGCTGCGGCCGGGGTTGTCACCGCTTCGCCACCTGCCGGACTACGAGCGCTTCGTGATGAACATCAGCACGCGGGGCGAGCTGGACGAGTGGTGGATGCAGCCCGGCCGGTACATCGAGAACTCCTGGGACAGGTACCCGGACATCCCGGTCTACCTGGTGGGCTCCTGGTACGACTCTCACGCCCACGTCACCTCGTGGGCCTATCAAGAATTGCGCCGGCGCATGAAGAGCCCGGTGAAGCTGATCTTCGGGCCCTGGACGCACGGCGCGCAGACGTCGGACGTCCCTACCGCGGGGGAGGCGTACTTTGGCCCGGAGTCAACCGTCGAGGGCGACGAGCTGCAGGTCGCCTGGTTCGACCAGGTGCTGCGGGGGATCGACACCGGCATCCTGGACGAACCGCCGGTACGGATCTTCGTCATGGGCAGCGGCAGCGGCCGGTGGGTGCGGAGCCAGCCCCACGGCACGGTGGACGTGGGCGGGCGCTGGCGGTATGAACAGGAGTGGCCGCTGGCGCGCACGCGGTACGCACCCTACTACTTCCACGGGGATGGCATCCTGAGCCCGGCGCCGCCGTCCGCGGAGCGCGAGTCAACCGGGTACCGCTTCAACCCGCTCGACCCGGTGCCCACGGTGGGCGGACCCATCTCCTCCATGTTCGGATTGAAGATGGAGCCGGGCGCCTACGACCAGCGAGCGCGCGCCGCGCTCGGACACAGGGACGGCATGCCGCTGAGCAGCCGCTCCGACGTGGTCGTGTTTCAAACACCACCGCTCAACGAGGGCATCGAGGTGACCGGGCCGATCGAAGCGGTGCTGTACGTCTCATCCAGCGCGCCTGACACCGACTTCAGCGTCAAGCTGGTGGACGTCCACCCGCCCAATCCGGATTTCCCGGACGGCGTGGCGCTGAATGTCACCGACGGGATCATGCGCGCCCGCTACCGCAACTCCTGGACCCGCCCCGAGTTCCTGCGCCCCGGCGAGGTCGTGGAACTGCGCGTGCAGTTGCCGCCGACCAGTCTCTTCTTTGCCCCCGGCCACCGCATCCGGGTGGACATCTCCAGCAGCAACTGGCCGCGCTTTGAGGTGAATCCAAACACAGGGGAACCCATCGGGCAACACCGGCGCGTCGAGATCGCGACGAACACCATCCACCACAGCCGGGACTATCCCTCGCACATCGTGCTCCCTGTGATTCCCGGAACGTGAACTCCCGCGGCTGGCCGGGATTCCCGGCGGCCGTCCCACCTCAACGACGGGTGAGGCGGGCGGAAGGGTGACGTCCCCCCGGAGGACCGAGGGCAGGCCAGCGCATAGTAGCGATTACGGCGCCGTGACGGCGAACAGCGCCTCCAGGGGCAGCGGCTCCTCTAGCAGCCCCTGCTCTATCTGGTAGCGCATCATCATCTCCAGGCTCCGCCGGTTCCCTTCGCTGAGATCGTAGGGGTACGGGTCCCGGCCGAAGACGGCCCGCTCCTCCTCCAGCAGCCATCGCCCCCAGGCCAGGCTGACGTTGAAGGGATGGCTGAGGTGCTCCAGCGCCCGGCGCTTGGCCTCCTCGAAGGCCCTCCACAGGCTGCGCGCTACCCACGGGTGGCGCCGGTGCACGTCGTCGCGGATGGCCACCAGGTGCATGATGGGGTACACGCCAGTCTTCTCGTAGTAGCGCCGGTCCCACTCGGGAAAGTTGGGGAACAGACGCCGCACGCCCGGCGAGCCCCGCTCGTACGGCGGGATCACGTCGGGATAGATGTGCGCGTCCACTTCCCCGGAGTCCACCATGGCGTTGAGGTTGCCGCCCGGCCGGTGCTCGATGCGCACGCCCGGCGGCGGGGTGAACGGCACGAGTTCCTCCGCCACGGTGACCCAGGTGACCTCCGTCATGCGCACCCCGTAGTGGTGGTGCAGGTCCCCGCGCGCCACCACGGCCATGGTGAACTGGAAGTTGCTGGTGCCGATGCGGCGTCCCACCAGGTCCTGGGGCTGGGTGATGTTGCTCCCCGTGTGAACGTAGACGCAGGCGTGGCTGAACAGCCGGCGCGGGAAGACGGGGATGGCGGTCATGTCCGCGCCGCGGCTCTTCGCCATGATGTACTGGGAGAGTGACATCTCCGCGGCGTCGAACTCGCCGCGCAGCGTGCGCGCGTGACGCTCGCTGGACCCCACCACAATGGGCACCAGGTCGATGCCCTCCGGCCGCACCGTCTCCTCGATGAGGGCGTGGGTGCGGTCGTAGTCTTCCAGGGCCAGGACCAGCGAGATGCGGGCCATCTATGCCTCCCCAACGCGGGAATCTACCGCACAAACGAGAGTGGCTACGCCGCCCGCAGCGCGTCACCTACGCCGCGCGACCCTCCCCGAGCCGCGGCATGACCTCCTGCAGCGCCAGGCGCATCTGCCCCATCTGGTCCCACGACGCGAACCGGATGATGGGCAGGTTGCACCCCGCGGCTTCGAACTGCCGGATACGGGCCACCACGTCCTCCGGCGTGCCGTAGGTGAGACGAACCCGCAGGAACTCCTCAGGAAACGTCCCCTTGTGGTAGGTCTCGTAGAACTTCCGGCCCTCCGCGAAGGCCGCCTCGCGGTCGCGCTGGATGTTCACGTACAGGTGGATCATGCTGGTGCGCACCTGGTCGGCGCGGCCGTACTCCTTCGCGTAGCCCAGGATGCGCCGCCAGCGGGCGCCGAACTCCTCCGGGGTCCCGTGGTCGATCTGCCAGCCGTCGCCGATGCGGGCCACCCTGCGGAACGCGCGCTCGATGTCTGCCTCCGTGGCGTAGGGCGGCCGCGGGTTGCTGGCGATGGCGATGGGGCAGGAACGCTGCAGCGGTTTCACGTCCAGGGCCACCCTCTCGAACCGGTAGTACTTCCCCTCGTGGGTGACCTCGTTTTCGGTCCACAGCCTCCGCAGGATCTCCATACCCTCCACCATGCGGCCGGCGCGTTCCTTTGTCGTCATCCCCATGGCGTCGAACTCGATCTGCCACCTGGCCCCGCTGGGGCTCCGCGGGGCGCCGGCCCGCGCCGTAGGCCCACCGCCCATGCAGGCGACCAGGTACGTGCGTCCACCGGAGACCTGGTCGAGGGCCGCCCACTGGTTGGCCAGCACGATGGGATGGCGGAAGATGAAGCTGGCCATGCAGGAGGTGCCCAGCAGGACACGACGGGTGCGGGAGGCGACGGCGCTCAGCAGGACGATGCAGTCCAGCCGCGGTTTGGCGATCAGGCTGTCGCCAGTGAAGACGGCGTCGAAGTAGCCCGACGCTTCCGCGGTCTCGGCCATGACCAGGAACTGGTCGGGTGTCCCGGCGCCGAAGGTGACGCCTCGGTTGGGAAGGCTCAAGCCGTAACGGATCTGCGATGCCATGCGATGGTGTCCTCCGGTCACTCCCGCTATGCGGGACTCCTCACCGGCACCCTGTGACGCTTCGGCAGCATCCGGTTCCACTGATCCATATGGCCCACATTCCACGTCAACACTGTGGCTCGCAGACCCACCGCACACAAGAGGATGAGCGCGTCGTTCAGGTGGACGCGGGGTTCAACCCGCCCATGAAGCCTGCCGTAGCGCTCCATGAGGATACCGGCCCTACGCCAGGACTCGAACGAAGGCGTGACGATCCAGCCCGCCGTCGAGAAGTCGCGACAGATGCTGTCAACGTCCCGCTTGTCCCCCAGGCTCCCGGCGCCAGCATACAACTCACACGCCACGACGCTGCAGAGTCTGACGGCGCCGGTGCGCAGTCCGTGCCCGACAAATGGCCACGCCTCGCCCCGCCGAAAAAGCGTGACCCAAACAGACGTGTCGGGAAGGACAAGGGTCATGCGGGCCCCGCGGTGCCGGCTACCGGTTCCGCCGCGGGTCCCGGCCGAAGGGATCCCGAAACGTCCCGCGGGCGCGAATCCGGGCCGCGGCCGCCAGGATCCTGGACTCCAACAGGAACGTGTCGACGGCATGCCGCACGGCCTCCGACTCGCTGGTCCGCAACAGCGCCGCGAGCCGCCGCACCTTCTTCGCGTCGACCACGAGATTCTTCCGGGCTAGCACGGAACACCCCTTCGTCAGTGGTGTGTAACATTCAGCCATGATTATACACACTAATGCTGTCGCGGGCCAGAGCAGGCAACAGCCGCCGTTCGCCGGGGCGCTGGCTCACCCCCGCCGCCACCGCGGGGGCACGTTCGACCTCTCCTGCAAGGTGCTGGCACGTTCAACTTTGGTGGGTAGTGCTGCTCCCTACCGCGCCAGCCAACATCGCGGCGCACCCTACCGCGCTCGCCCAAATCGCGGGGCACGTTCCACGTTCCTGCAAGGTGCGCCGCTCTACCGCGCTTTGCCAAATCGCGGGGCACGTTCAACGCTTCTGCAAGGTGCGCCCCCCTACCGCGCTCGCCCAAATCGCGGATCCAGCGCCTCCGCCAGCCCTTCGCCGAAGAAGCTGAAGGCGAGAATCGTCACCGACAACATGGCGCTGGGCACCAGCACCAGGTAGGGGAAAGTGCGGATGTGCTGGAAGGCGTCCGCGATCATCACACCCCACGACGGCGTGGGCGGCTGGATGCCGATACCCAGGAAGCTCAGCGTCGCCTCTGCGATGATGATGGGGCCGATGTCCAGGGACGCCCGCACCGCCACCAGATAGAACACGTTGGGCAGCAGGTGCCGCACGATGATGCGCCGGCTGGTGGCGCCCAGGCCCCGCGCCGCCTCCACGAACTCCTTCTCCTTCAACCCCAGGATCTCCGCGCGCACGGTGCGCGCCATGGCCGGCCAGCCCGCCATGGACAGCGCCAGCACGATGTTCAGCAGCGACGCGCCCAGGATGCCCGTCACCAGAATCGCAAACAGCAGGGTGGGGAAGGCGAAGACAACGTCGGTGACGCGCATCAGCGCGTGGTCCACCCATCCCCCGAAGAACCCCGACGCCGCGCCCACCACCAGCCCCACGATCACCTGCACCAGCACCGCCATGCCGCCCACCGTGAGCGAGATGCGGCCGCCGAAGGCCAGGCGGGTCAGCAGGTCGCGGCCGTAGTGATCGGTGCCCAGCGGGTGCCCGCGGCTGGGCATCTGGAACACGCCGAGGAGATCCTGGAAGTCATAAGGATACGGCGAAGCGATGGGCACCACCACCGCCATCGCCACGGTGAGCGCCAGCACCGCCCCGGCCAGCAGCGTGAGGCGGTCGCGCCGCACCCGCCTCCACCAGGTGCGCCGCCGCACCGGCACGGGCCCGGTCACCGGCATTTTGATTTTCGCGACGGCGCCGCTGCCCACGTTGTCCTTCGTCCCCCCACCCCAGCCCGGGCACATGGCGCTCTCTGCGATGTGTCACGGTCCACCGCATCCACCGGCTCCGCAGCGCTTCGCGCCATCCCTGCCGCCGGAGTCGCTAGCGCCTAGTGGTAGCGAATGCGCGGGTTCATCACCGCGTACAGCAGGTCGGTGACCAGGTTGATGCCCAGGAAGATGGTGGTGTACAGCAGCACCACCGCCTGGATCATGGGGTAGTCGCGCTGGAAGACCGCCTGCACCGCGGCGCGGCCCATCCCGGGGATGCCGAACACGCTCTCCACCACCACGCCGCCGGTGAGCGCCAGGCTCAGCGCGATGCCCACGGTGGTCAGGATGGTGATGGCCGCGTTGCGCAGCGTGTGCCTGAGCACCACCAGCCGCTCCGGCAGGCCCTTACTGCGCGCGGTGCGGATGTAATCCTCGTCGAAGACCTGCAGCATGGCCGTGCGCGTCAGGCGCGTGACGTAGGCCATGGGCCGCAGGGCCAGCACCAGCACCGGCATCACGCCCTGCTGCCACTTCCCCCATCCGCCCACCGGCAGCAGGTGGAGCTGCACCGCCAGCACCAGGATGAAGACGATGGCCACCACGAAGGACGGCACCGACATCCCCGCCAGCGCCAGCAGGCGGGAGAAGCGGTCCACCGCGGACCCGCGGTACACCGCCGCGATCACGCCCAGCGGCAGCCCCGCCGCGACGGCAACCACGATGGACGAGAGCCCCACCTGCACCGTGATGGGAAAGGCATCGCCTACCATGGCGGAGATGGGGCGCCCGCGAAACGCGTAGGAGACGCCCAGGTCCCCGCGCAGCGCCCGCCCGAGATAGCGCAGGTATTGCTGCCAGATGGGCCGGTCCAGCCCCAGTTCGGCGCGGGCGCGCGCTTCCGCCCTGGGATCGGCCATGTCGCCGAAGAGGATGTGCACGGGGTCGCCGGGAGCGAGACGCCCCACCACGAACACCAGCAGCGACGCCCCCAGCAGGATGGGGACGACGAACAGGAGGCGGTGAACCAGGTACTGGCTCATCGTCTGCTTGCGGTCCGGGCGGCCTTCCCGTGGTGATCTCGCGCGGCCTTACCGCTCGATCGCCAGGTTGCGGAACGGCAGCAGCCCCAGGCCCATGGTGAAGGTCTCGATCCCCTTCACGTGGGGCTTCTTGAGGTACAGGAACTCCGAGTACATGAGCGGCACCAGCGCCAGATCATCGGCGATCGCCTTCGCCTCGGCTTGCTGCAAGGCGCGCGTGCGCGCCCTGGGATCCACGATCGCCAGCGCCTGGTCCAGCATCCGGTCGTACTCGGGGCTGTTGTAATTGGTCCAGTTGTTGGGCGACTTGCTGTATAGCACGCCGTCCAGGTACCACATCGGGTCGTGGAACGGCGCCGACCACCCGGCGACGAAGGCCTGGAACTTGTCCAGCGCCTGCTGCTCGGCCCGGAACCGCGCGTAGTCCATGAGGGGCACCTGGGTCTGGACGCCCAGGTTCTGGCGCAACATGGCCGCCACCGGCTCGGCCAGCAGGCGGTAGTCCGCACCGCGCGGATTGAAGGGGAGGCTGAGGGGCGGCAGCCGACCACTCCACCCCGCCTCGGCCAGCAGCGCCCGCGCGCGCTCGGGGTTGTAGTCATGTCCTCGCAGGCTCGGGTTGTGGGCAGGCACGCCCGGCGGCACGAGCCCGTTGGCCACGCGGTAGAGACCCTGGAAGACGGTCCGCACGATGGCTTCCCTATTGATGGCATGGGCAAACGCCCGCCGGACGCGCACGTCGCGGAACGCCGGGTAGACGCGCGGGTTCAACCCCAGGAAGAGCGCCTGGGACCGCCGGCCGGTGATCAGCTCTTTGGACAGCACCGGGTGCGCGGAGACCCGGCGGTACTCGGCGATAGGCACCGCGGCCAGGTCGACCTCGTTGTTCTCGTACATCGCCAGTTGCGTCGCGCCCTCCGGCAGGACGATGAACTCCACGCGGTCCACCTTGACCGCGCCGCCGAAGTAGCCGCTGAACCGCTCCATGGCGATGCGCATGTTGCGCGTCCAGGTCACCAGCCGGTACGGGCCGGTGCCGGCGCTCGCCTTCTCGTCCCAGGTCTTGCCGCCGGCCTCCACGATCTCACGGGCGACGATGGCGGTGCCGGCAAAGCTCAGGCGCGCCAGGAACTCGCCGCGCATCGGGAAGTTGACCCTGATCTCCACGGTGCGGTCGTCCACCGCGCGGACCCCGGAGAGCTGCCTGGTGCGGCCCGCGGCGACCTCCTCGAAGCCCACCACGTCGCCCAGCAGCGTGCGCGCGTTGGGGGAGCGCGTCTCCGGCCAGGCCAGGCGCTCCAAGGAGTACTTCACGTCCTGCGCCGTCACGGCCCGCCCGTTGTGGAATCGCAGGTTGTCCCGCAGCACAAAGCGCCACGTCCGACCGTCAGGTGAAGTGCGCCATGAGGCCGCGGCATCGGGATAGAAGTTGCCCTCCGCGTCGGCGCGGACCAGCGTCGAGTACAGGTTGGAGGTTACCAGGATCGCCTGCAAGTCGTTGCCCAGGGCCGGGTCCAGCGTGAGGGCATCCCCTCCCAGGACCATGCGGAACACCTTGGGAGCGCCCGGAGCGGCGGCGGTCCCCGCGGCCAGCAGGCCGGACAGCAAGAGGCCGGCCAGCAACAGCCCCGCCGCCCGGCGTGGTGCGCGTCCTCTGCGCCAGCAGATCATCGGCGATCCTCCTCTCGACTCACCCTCTCGACTCAACGAAAGTGCACGCTACCGGATGTGATAGCCGCCGTCCACCGGCAGCGTCACGCCGGTGATGAAGTCCGCGGCCGGCGAGGCGAAGAAGATGACCGCCGCCGCCACGTCTGCCGCGGTGCACAGCCTGCCCAGCGGGATGCCGCGTTGAATCTGTGCCACCTTCGCCGGATCGGCCAGCGTGCTGGCCGTCAGGTCCGTCGGCACGAAGGTTGGGGCGACGCAGTTGACGGTCACCCCATAGGGCGCCCACTCCAGCGCGAGCTGCCGGGTCAGCCCGATCACGCCGGCCTTGCTCGCCGCGTAGGCGGCCCGGTCCGGGTAGGCGATCAACCCGGCCAGGGACGAGATGTTGATAATCTTGCCCCGTCGCTGTTTCACCATCCGGCGGCCGGCCTCCTGGCAGCACAGGAAGAGTCCGTGCAGGTTGGTTTGCAGCACGCGGTCCCATTCCTCCGGCGTGACCTCAAAAGGCGGCCGCGGGATGTTGATACCCGCATTATTGACCAGCACGTCCAGCGCGCCCGCCTCGCGGCCCACGGCGGCGAACAGGCTCCGGACACTTTCAGGATCGGTGACCTCCAGGGGCAGGGGCCACGCCCGGCGGCCAGCGGCCCGCACGGCGTCCACCGTGCCCCCGAGAGCATCGAGGCGCCGCGCCGTCACCACCACGTCGGCGCCGGCCGTGGCCAGGGTCAGTGCGATCTCTTTCCCCAGCCCCCTGCTGGCGCCGGTGACCAGGGCGATGCGGCCGTCCAGACGAAACATGTCTTTGCTCATCCGCACCACTCCACGATGAACCGGGCCAGCACACGCGCGCCCTCGCGGATGGAATCCAGGTCCACCCACTCGTCCGGCGAGTGGATATCGGACCCTTGAGGACCGAAGTACAGCGCCTGGCCAAACCCGTACAGGTTGAAGTAGCGCGCATCCGCGGTTCCCGGGAAGACTCGCGCCGGCATGGACTCCCTGGTGACCGCCGCGTAGCACTCCCCGAGCACGCGCCGCAGCGGGCTCTGCGCGTCGAGCACCGATCCCTCCGCCTGGAAGCCCGGGTAGCTCACCGCCGGCGGCCGCTCGGCGAACCAGGGGTCCGCGGCCGCGGCCCGGCCCAGCGTCTCCGCCAGCATCTGCTTCACCGCGGCCACCGCCACGCCGGGCGGAAAGGAGAGCCGGCACGTGAGGTTGCACTCCAGGGGGACGTTGGACGGCCAGTCGCCGGCGGCGATGACGCCGACGTTAAGGCGGCTGGGCCGCTCGATCTCCGCGTAGGCCGGATGGCGGAACTCCCGGTTGATCCGGTCCTCGAGTGTGTGAAGATGCGGGACGAGCGACGCGGCCTTGACGATGGCGTTGACGGGACCGCTCCGGCCGGGATAGCCGGGACGCCCGCTGACCCGCAGGCGGAACCAGATCACGCCCATCTCGCCGACGCACGCGCCTGCCCCTGGGTTCCCCGGAAATTCGCTGGTTGAATTTCTGGGGGGGGAGGCCATGGGCTCGGGGATGATCGCCCCGTCCACTGGACCCATGCGCAGCCGCGCCGCCAGCGTGCCGTTGCCCGTGCATTCCTCTTCGATGGTGCTTTCGAAGTGCACCGTGCCGCGGAGACGCACGTTCGCATCGCGGACGGCCCGCAGCGCCAGCAGCGCCATCACCAGGCCGCCCTTCATGTCCAGCGCCCCGCGCCCGTACAGGCGGCCCTCCCTGATCTCTCCGCTCCAGGGACCTGTACTCCACCACTCCACGGGCTCAGGGCTCACCACGTCGATGTGCCCGCTCAGGCACAGCGACTGCCCGGACCCCTGTCCTGGGAGCACGGCGCTCAGGTTGGGGCGCCCCGCGTAGGGGAGCGCGGGACCGGGCGCATACGCGGGATGGCCCCGCAGGCGCGCCGCGTCCACATCCCACAGTTCGGCGGACAGCCCCATGCCGCGCAGATGGCACCGCAGCACCTCCTGCGCGGAGCGCTCGTTCCCCAACACGCTGGGTTGCCGGACCAGTTCCTGAAGGAGAGCCACGTGGCCGGCGAAGTGGCGATCGATCGCGGCGTCGAGCTGCTCAGGAATGGGCAAGCGGATGACACCCGGACGGCGGCATCTCTACCAATCGGATACGGCAAGTATGTTCGGTCACGCCGCGGGCTTATCCTCCCCGATGCGCGCGGAGCAGGATGGCCTGCGTTCAACACGAAAGTACACGCATCCCTGTAGTCCCGGAGGTCTGTGCCGCCATGGCGCGAGCAATGCCCTACGGCTGGGGGCGGGTCCCCTATGACTGGGAGAACCGCAGACCCTGGCTGGACCTGCCCTTCCCCGTGGAAGAATACGAGGCGCGCATCGGGAAGATCCGCCGCCTGATGGCCGAGAAGCACCTGGACACCCTCATCGTCCACGGCCACAGCGGCGACTTCGCCAACATCCGCTATCTCTCCAACTACGAGATCTTCGGCGCGGGTGAGGCCGTGGTCGTCCTCCCCGCCGCCGGCAGGCCGGCGCTGGTCACCAACGCGGTGATGCACGGGGAGCCCATGCACTCCGGCATCCACCAGACGTGGATGGAGGACGCGCGGGCCGCGCCGGCCACGCGCAGCGTGGTGGGCATCTCGAAGTTCGACACCGTCGCCGACCACGTGGAAGACATGCTGCGCGAACGCGGGCTGACCCGGGCACGCCTCGGCTACGTGGGCGAGTACGCGCGGCCGCTGGAGGAGACGATCGCCGCGCGATTCGCCGAGACCTCCGCGGCCCGCGCGGACGACATCCTGACGCAGGCCCGCGCGATCAAGAGCGACGCGGAGGTGGAGGTACTGCGCCGGTGCACCAACATCGCCGACGTCGCGCTCAAAGCCTGCATGGACGCGGTGCGCGAGGGCGTGACGGAGCACGACCTGTGCGCGGAGGCGTATTACTCGCTGATGAAGGAAGGCGCCGACGGCCCGGCCTTCTCCATCGCTATGGTGGCGGGGCCGCGCTGCGGGTTCAAGCACGTGGGTCCTACGAACCGGAAGCTGCAGCGCGGCGACATCGTCTACGTGGACATCGGCGCCCGCTACCGGGGATACTGCTCAGACACCTCGCGCCACCGCACGGTGGGCGATCCCACACCCGAGCAGCGGCGCTTCATGGAAACGCAGATTCAGATCCTGGACGCCTGCATCGCCGGGATGCGACCGGGCGTGCGCAGCGGTGACCTGGCGCCCATGGCGCAGGAGATGGCGCGGGGGGCCGGGTACGAGAACGAGTTTTACTACCGTGGCCACGGCATCGGCTGCGGCATATTCGAACTGCCGTCCATCCACCCCAAGGACCAGATGCCGCTGGAGCCCAACATGGTCTTCGTGCACGAGCCCATGCTGGTGCGCGCCGGATTCGGCACGGCGTGCGTGGAGGACATGTACCGCGTCACGCCCTCGGGATGCGAGCGCCTCTCCACCTGCCCCGTCCGGTGGTGGTAAATATGGGAGGGGGAGAGCGATCTCTCCCCCTCCCAACCGCCCCCTCTCCAGGTTCGTTCTCCACCGTCACGCCGACGAGCTCCAGGCCGGCGTAGCCGTCCTTCGCAAGGTGGTCACGCCCTCCTCCGTCAGAAACCACGGGAAACAGCAGTAGGCAGGAGATTGATGGCTATCGGTCGAGCGTCACGCTCCGGAACGGCAGCAGCCCCAGCCCCAGCGTGAAGGTCTCGATCCCCTTCACGTAGGGCTTCTTCACGTACAGGAACTTGGTGTACACCAGGGGCGACAACGGGACGTCCTCCGCGATCGCCTTGACCTCCGCCCGCTGCAAGGCCTGCAGGCGTGCCTTGGGGTCCACAATGGTGAGCGCCTGGTCCACCATCTTGTCGTAGTCGGCGTTCAGGTAGTTGGTGAAGTTGGTGGGCGACTTGCTGTACAGGATCCCCTCCAGGTAGTACATGGGGTCGTGAAACGCCGCGGTCCACCCGGTGATGAAGGCCTGGAACTTGTCCCGTGCGCCCATCTCGCCGCGGAACCGCGCGAAGTCCATCAACTGTATCTGCGTCTGCACGCCCAGGTTCTGGCGCAGCATGGCCGCGACCGGCTCGGCGAGCAGGCGGTAGTCCGCGCCGCGCGGGTTAGCGGGGATCACCATGGGCGGCAGCCGGCCGCTCCATCCCGCTTCGCCCAGCAGCGCCCGCGCCCGCTCCAGGCTGTACTCCGGCCCCTTGAGGTTCGGGTTGTGCCCGGGGACGCCGGGCGGCACCAGCCCCGTCGCGGAGAGGTAGATGCCCTGGAAGACGGTGCGCACGATGGCATCCTTGTTCACGGCGTGGGCGAAGGCCCGGCGCACACGCGGGTCCTGGAAGGGCGGGTAGACGCGCGGGTTCATCCCCAGGAAGAGAATCTGCGAGCGGTTGATGGTCAACAGCTCCTTCGACAGCACCGGGTGCGCGGCGACGCGCCGGTACTCCGTGATGGGCACCGCCGCCAGGTCCACCTCGTTGTTCTCGTACATGGCCACCTGTGTGGCCCCCTCGGGCAGGATGATGAACTCTACGCGGTCCAGCCCGGGCGCGCCGCCGAAGTAGCTGCTGAATCGCTCGATGACGACGCGGGTGTTGCGCGACCAGTTCACCAGGCGATACGGACCGGTGCCGCCGCTGGCCTTCTCGTCCCAGTTTCTGCCGCCCCGTTCCACGACCTCGCGGGCCACGACGGCGGTGCCCGGATGGCTGAGCAGCGCCAGCAACTCGCCGCGGATGGGGAAGTTCACGCGGACCTCGAGGGTGCGATCGTCCACCGCCCGGACGCCGGAGAGTTGCCTGGTCCGCCCGCTGGCCACCTCCTCAAACCCCACCACGCTGGCCAGCAGCAGCCGCGCCGTGGGCGATTTGGTCTCGGGCGCGGCCAGGCGCTCCCACGACCACTTGAAGTCGTGCGCGGTCGCGGCGCGGCCGTTGTGGAACTTGAGGTTGTCCCGCAGCACGAACCGCCAGGTGCGGCCGTCCGGCGAAATCCGCCACGACGCCGCGGCGTCGGGGTGGAAGTTGCCCTCCGCGTCGGCTTTCACCAGGGTGGAATACATGTTGGGGATAACCAGCGCCGCCTGCAGGTCGTTGGAGTGCACCGGATCCAGCGTCAGGGCGTCGGCACCCATCACCATGCGGAAGACCCTGGGCGCCGGCGCGGCCGCGGTCAGCCCTGCCGGCAGACCCGTGATCAGCAGACCGGCCACGAGCAGACCGGCAATCCGCCCACCTGCACCACCACGATGCCGGACCGTCATCGTCGCTCCCCCTTCGACGCCAGAATATGCGGGTTGTCCACCAGGATAGCACCGGGGTCAGGCCCGCCGCAAGCAGAGACCCCACCGTCCAGGCGGCGAGGAGAAGGTGCAACCGGCAGGATGACCCACTGGGAACGCGTCTCAGAAATCCATGCTTCGTTCATGCGCAGGCCCGGCTTCCCACGATGTGTCGGTAC
>JACQTN010000314.1 GCA_016210785.1 Armatimonadota bacterium | reverse complement strand
GTTCGACGCGCTGCCGGCTGGAAGCACGGTCCAACTGGCGCTCGACGGGTTCGCCGACCAGGGCGGTATCAAATACACCTGGACGGGTGTCCCCATCCTCCTGTTCTCCGTGAACTGCACCCAGCCCGCGGGGACCTGGCGGGTCCCCCTGCCTTAGCCCCCGGCCCACCTCACGCACCCGCGTTGACTCTACCACGCGCCCCCGGAAGATCGTCCCCGGCCGGCGTCCGCACGGGCTGGCGGCGACCAGCGTTGACACCCCCATGAGGCGAGGCGCGATGGGGTGGCCCGGTTCGTACTGGGCCTGGACATGGTGCTCGCGGTCCCGGATCTCAAATGGGAAGGCACTTTCATTGTCGCCCGCCACTCAGACTGACGATGGCGCGGCCCGCCGGGCACCAGCCCGCTCAACGCACACGAAAAATGCTTTGCGCCGCCATGCGGCGGCGTATCACCGCCGCGACCATCGGCCACGTCGAGGCGCGCGCGCCGAGGTCGCGTAGAAAAAGGTGAAGTCGGTCGTCGGGACGAACCACTTCGCGATGCGACGCCCGGCTTGCTGCTGCTGGCGGATGACGGGCTTCAACCGTTGTTCGTACCCGAGGAGCCGCGCGAATCGCGTCTCGCCGCCGAACGCGAGCGCTCGGACGTGCGAATGAACGCCGTCGGCCCCGACCAGCAGATCCACCCTCTCGACGGTTCCGTCGCTGAGGGTGACCTGCACCGACGTCTGATCTTGCTCAAATCTGGCCACCGTAGTCCCGAATCGGATTGCGCGCCGTCCCTCGAACCGGTCATAGAGGACTCGTTCGAGGTCGCCACGCATGAAGTTGAAGTGTCGATTCGAAAACAGTCGCCGGCGTAGCGGCGCATATGGCAGCGAGAAGCGTTCGTGCCCACGCGCATCGACGAAAGTCAGACGACCGATCGGATAGTGAATGGCCTCGAGGTCTGGCAGCAGCCCGAGCCTTTCTGCGGCATCGTAGCCCGACCCGAAAAAATCCATCATGTAGCCTTCGTCGCGGAAATGCGCCGCCCGCTCCACGAGCAGAGGCTGATGGCCGCGACGTTCAAGGCACCACGCGAACGCCAGACCTGCGATTCCAGCCCCACAGATGAGAACGTTCACGTCCGGGCACAGGCAATGCGGAATATCAATCAGGTCTTTCCCTTGTACTCGTGTACTCGGACTTTCCGGCCGCCTCGGCCTCGTCTACGTCCATGCCGCACACCGGATCCCTGACCATATCGGCCCCTCCTGTTCGTGTTGCGCTCCAACAGCAGGGCGGTTTACCGGGTGACTGTAAACGTGCCCTTCATGCCCGCCAGATAGTGCGACCCGTTCTGCTCGAAGCAGCCGATCTCCCAGCTACCGGCGCGGCTCGCCGGGACCACGAGACGGATCACCGCCTGGCCCTTGGGCTTGAGCGTGATCATGAACCCGTGGTGCCCATGCTCCATCTCCATCTCCTTCGGCGCGGCCATCAGCGTCTTTGCCGCCTCGCCGGTGACCTTCGCCTCCCCGGCCTCGAACCTGGCGACCCCGCTGGCCGACACCGCACTCACGGTCAGGCCATCAAAGAAATCGTGCATGTAGCCGTCCGGCAGGTTCCCGCCGGGCCCGCCCTTCGTCACGGTCCGGCCCACCATGAACTCGTGGTCCAGGATCCCCTTGTTCACCAGCCGGATGGTCACCGTCGAGCCTGCCCGGACCGTGACGCGCTGAGGCTCAAACTTGTGCTCGCTCATGGTGATGGTGACGCTGGCCGGGGACGGCGACGCCCAGGCCACGCCGGCCAGCGACCACATGACCAGCGCCATGCCCGCGATCCGCAGAAACCTCCTGAAGCGTTTCTCAACGCCGTACACAGGCACACACCTCCCAGGTTATGAGTTGCGAAAGCGAAGTAGACCGGCACACGGGCTCATCGTGCATACTGGTGCGGCGCGGCCCGGAACTTCTCCAAACACGCGGAGGAGCAGAAATAGTATCAATTCTAGTGTAATACCGCGACGTCCGGCAGTCGTTGCGACGACGCAAAGGAGCCCGGGACCGGTCCGGCCCTGCCGTCACCGGAGCGCCGCGGCACGTGCAATGGATAACCGCCGGGTCAGGTGGGCGAGCGCCCCTGGAATGTCTGGTTGCGCCAACGCGCCGTGGCCCGGCAGGAACGCGCCCTCCGGCACACTGTTTTGCCCGCTTCCGGGGAGCGGGGGCTGGGTGCTCCCTGTGCCGGGGAGTCGTACCGCATTCCTGGTCCGCAGGAGGACAGGTCAGTCCAGAAAATCGTGTAAGCCGAGAGCAACCGCTTTGCTGCGCGCGCGATCAAGCGCCTCCTGTTCGATTTGGCGTACCCGTCCGCGGCTCAGCCCCAAGGCCTGACCGACTTCCTGCAGCGTGTGCCGTTGGCCGTTGTGGAAGCCAAGGCGCAGACGCAGCACCTCGGCCTCGCGGTGAGGGAGATCATGTAGGACCGACGCGGCATACTCCTGCAACAGCATCCCCAAGACTTCCTCGGGCGGGGAGGGACGCGTGGAATCTGAGAGCGGAACCGCCAGCTCACCGCTTTCTTCGATAGCCGACGCTTCGAGCGAGGCGGGTATCTGGGTGGCGAGGAGGATAGCCTCAAGGTCGTCCGGCGCCACACCCAAAACCTTAGCAACTTGCCTGGTGGACGGCTCCCATCCCAGCCGCTGGCCGAGCTCCTCGCGCAGTCGTGCGATTCGGGAGACCTGTTCCGCAGCGTGAACGGGAAGGCGGACGAAACGGGATTGCGCGTACAGCGCCCGAAGGATCGCCTGGCGAATCCACCAGGTAGCGTATGTGCTGAACTTGCATCCCCTCCGCCAGTCAAACTTCTCCACCGCGCGCATCAACCCGAAGTTTCCCTCCTGGATGAGATCGTCCTCGGGGAGGCCCCAACCCTGGTAACGTACCGCGATACTGACCACGAGGCGAAGGTTGGCTTCGATCAGTTGACGACGAGCCTCCGGGTCTCCAGCCTCCAGGCGCTTGGCAAGTGCGACTTCCTTCTCGGCAGACAGCAGGGGCACGTGGCGTGCTTCGTCCATATAGAGGTCCACGACGTTCGGGGGGAGTCTGTCTACGCCCTTCGGGGTCCGCGGCCACGGTTTCGCGTCCGGCTGTAGGACGGGTGGTTTCGGAGGCGGAGAGGGCTGACCACTCCGATCCCTGCGGCCACGGCGGTACCGTCGCGTCCTGGCCACAGGTGGTACCCCCCCTTGTTGAACGATGGTGAGATGGCCCGCCGCCCGTGCGGCTCATCCGGCCATGGCGCCCATCACAGGAATTCTGACCGGCCAGCGATGTGTCCGGCGCGTACAATGGACTCTCTCAGCCCCGATTCAATTTTGTCATCAACGCGGTCCGAAATCATTGCGCTGGCACAATCAGGGAGGTGGACTCTTTCCGCGGGACCATTGCAGCCTCGACAGATCGCGCCTCCCATCTGCAAGGTTATGAGAAGGCCCCTCAGGCGACTGCTGCAGGAGCCGGCACCGCCGCAGGCCAGTGAACCAACCCCGTATCCAAACCCCAGGCGCCGGCCCGAGTCCGCTCTTTGCGCCGGCGCAATGATGACCCGCCCCAGGTGTGCCATCCTGGTGAGGGGTCACCGGCGCCGTTGCTCCGGTCGGGCGACGCTCACAGGCGGGTAGCGGCACCAATCCCGCCGAATCCGGGAGGGACCTTCCAATGCGTCAGCGGACGCTCTCTGCGCGCCTGCCGTGGGTCGCAGTGCTGTGTCTTGTTCTGCTGCCCTGGAGCCTGGCGGCAGGTCCGGCCGCCGCCACGGGAGTGGTCATGCCGATGGGGCCGGGTGGGACCATCCTGCCGACTCTCGTCTTCCTGGCCGTGTCTCCCGTGAGCCCGGCCGAGTACGATGCACCTCCCGGCCCGGGGCCCGTCCACGCGCGGCTCGTGCCGTATCCGTCTTCCCTGATTCCGTATCCTCCTGTGCGCAACCGGTTTGGCGCTGGCCCGGGGTACATCACCCTGGTGGCCGCCTTCAACATGGCCGGGACGTGGCACCCGGCAGAGGTGACTGCGGTTTGGCGCAACGCGCAGAACGAGATCGTGACCGTGGACAGGACCGACCTGCGGCAGGTGAACGACGAGACGACCTGGGTCTGGTATGTCTCGCGCCGCCTCGACCGCTTCGGGTCGAATATCTACCACGTGGCGATTCAACTGACCAACCGGCCCTATCGTGAGCGCGCGCGCCTGGCCGGTGTTCGCGAGGGGATCAACATTGGGCGGGTCAGTTTCTCGGTGCGGATGTAGGGGGTGGCCGCGCGTTCTGATCCACCGGCCGTCTTCGCCTGCCGCCTCGCCATGCGGGAGGCCGCAAGAGGAAACCTATTTACCATTCCAATCGGCGTCGCCAAACACATGCCCGTCGCGACATCGTCCCGCTGCAGGGACCATTCCAGGGCCGCCTGTAGGTTGTCGCGCTCATGGCCCAGACGCGCTGCCCAATGCGTCTCCTCGTCGGTGCCCATCCCCGCCTCCGCCTCGCCCGCCAGCCCGGCGAAGTAGCGGGTATGCCCGTCTCTGCTCCTCTCGGTCTCGCCGTGCGCGGCCAGTTGTCCGGCCCCGAACTCGCGGATGCTCTCTAGCATGACAAAGCGGGCGGTGTTGCCCGCCTGCCCTCCCTGCGCCAGCAGGCTCTTGTCCACCAGGGAAGCAAGCCCTTCCAGGACACGCATGCCGGCATCGGCGCACACCGCTTCCGCGGCCTTGAGTGAACACCCTCCGGTGAGGACCGTGAGCCGGCGGAACAGCGCCTGTTCCGCGGGGCACAGCAGCTCATAGCTCCAGGCGATCGCCGCGCACATCGTCTGATGCCGCTCCGGCAGGTTCCGCGGTCCGCCGGCGAGCAACGTGAGCTGGTCTTCCAGCCGCCTGGCGATATCCGCCGGCGGGAACGCCTTCACCCGGGCCGCGGCCAGCTCGATGGCCAGCGGTACGCCTTGCAGGCGGATGCAGATCTCTGCGACGGGCCCCATGTTCTGCGGGGTGATGGCGAATCCCGGGTGCACCGACTGCGCCGCTCGACGAGCAGCATTGCCGCGGGAACCTGGAGGAGAGCTCTGACGCCAGTCTGTCCCACGGAAGTCCTTTTGACGCGTCCCGGTAGACTTCCACCCGGTGGGTGAAAGTCCCCTGATTACGCTCACCTGATGGAGGACCTGCGGGACGGGGACAGCCCGGGTTGAGAACCCGGTCGCGAGGACTGCGGCGGGGACTGTGCGAACTCAGCCAGCAGACGAATCCGTAGGGGGGTTGTGCCATGCCATCTTACAGACCGGAGACGTACGAGGGACTCTGCGCCCGTTTGGCGAACGTCGAGGAACGCCTGGCGACTGCCAACCGGCGGCTGTGCCTGGTCACCTCGGGATGGGGAGTCGCCGTGGCCATCCTGGTGACCATGGTACTGATCACACCGCGCGCAGCCAGCCCACAACCCACGATCCTCCGGGCCCACGGTGTTGAACTGGTGGATTCTGCCGGGCGCCTGCGGATGCAGCTAGGGGGCCACCCCGATGATTCGGTCAGCCTTTGGGTCTTCGACGCGTCCGGACAAAGGCGCCTGGGTTTCGGTACACTCCCTCTGGGAGATCCACGGCTCGAGCTCTTCGATGGGTCAGGGCGGTCCCGCATCTGGCTGCTGGTCCCCTCCGATAGGGGGCCAGGGATTGGGATCACCGACACCACAGGCCGGATTCGCCTCGGCCTCAGCGTGCTTCCCGATGGCAGTCCCGGGATCTCGCTTCGCGACGCGGCAGAACAGCCGCGTTTGAATCTCAGCATGCTCGCCGACGGCACCCCTCACATGTCGCTCTCCGACGGGAAAGGTCGCATCCGTCTCCAGCAAACCGTGCGCCTGGACGGCGATCCGCGTGTCGTGCTCTACGACGCCAACGATCGGGTCCTCTTTCGAGCCCCCTGACGCGGCTGGCGCGCCTGTCGCGCGCGGGTCCGCGACCGGAGCAAACCACCGGCTGTTTTGGCGGAGTGTGACGCGGCGAGGGGGTTGCGCCGAGCGACCTCTAAGACGGAAAAGGGTTGACAGGGGCGGTCAGCCCCTCTGCCAATACCCGTAAGCATCTATTCTGTTACCGCTACCGCGGCCCTATACAAATAACATACTGCGAAACTGTTGGGGGAGCCATAACGACAGGGCGTAGCCAGCATAGGCCGCCGCCACTGCAGAGATGATTCGGCTCCAGCGTCCATCTGGTCCGCTTCCACCAGATGAAGCTGGCGCTTGGGCCGCGCCCAGGCGGAGCTCGGCGTTGGCGGATCCCGTTGCAGCATGCGCGGGGCGACACCGGTGAAGACGCCACGGTCTTCGACCAGCACAGTGATTCAGGAAACCATCTCCACGGAGGCGGCGCGGCGCTTCTACGACCGTCTCGGCGTACGCCACGACTGGGTTGGCTGGTGGGAGGCACGGGCCAAGGCGCGTGCCACGCAGTTGCTCGACCTGAGACCGGGGCTGCGGGTGCTGGACGTGGGGGTTGGCACCGGCCGGGACCACGCGCTGGTGCAGGCAGGTGTGGCGCCCGGAGGCATGACCGTGGGCCTGGATCTCTCTGCGGTGATGCTGGACCTGACTCGCGCACGCACAGGCGCGCCGGTGTGCCGAGCGGATGCCCGCGCGGTCCCGTTCGCTGGTGCCAGCTTCGATCGCCTGTTTTGCGCCTACGTGCTGGATTTGCTCCCGGCCCGTGATCTGCCGGAGACGCTTGCCGGGTTCCGGCGGGTGATCGTCCCTGGAGGCCGTATGGTGCTGGTGACGCTCACGGAAGGCGTGAGTCTGTCCAGCCGGTTGTTCATCGCCGCTTGGAAAGCGCTCTATGCGGTGAGCGCTGCGGCGTGTGGTGGGTGCCGTCCGTTGCAGCTCGCGGAAATGGTCCGGGCGGCGGGTTTCTGCGGCGTGTGGCGAGAGACCGTCGTCCATCTCGCCGTGCCCAGCGAGATCATCGTGGCCACGCGTTGACTGCCGCCACGGATGCAAAGCCCGTGAGGCCACGGGCGGGCGGCGGCCAGCGAGAAGGTGCCGGGGAGCAGGGTGGAGACGGTCGCACGCGACAACGGCTCGACAGCGGCGGCAACGCCGATCCCGACGGCGCCGGCAAATCGTCTCTCAGCGCACGCGCCAGTAGGCGGCGAGCGTCGCCAGCAGGGCGAACAGCAGGAAGAATGGCCGCCGGCTGATCCATGTGACGAGGCCCGTCACCGGGATGGGGAGACCTCCCTGTGCGGCGGCCACCACCTGGGGCGCCACCAGCACGACGCCCACCGCGCAGGATACCGCTGCCGTCATGGCGACGGTCATCCCACGCTTGTCCCCGGC
>JACQTN010000299.1 GCA_016210785.1 Armatimonadota bacterium | reverse complement strand
GGGCGTGATCCTCCCGGAGGATACCCAGTCCGGCGACTTCCTGCTGTTCTACCGGGACGAGGTGGAGCCCATCACTTCCGAGCTCACCGCGGCGGGAGCCGGGAGCGCCTCCACCACCGACGCCGCGCTGAGCGCCTGAGGAGGGAGGGATACCCTAGGCGTCCTGCAGGCGTAGCATACCCTCCATCACCGGCACCACCTGGCCGCCCACGCGCACGGTCGCCGGCCCGCCGCCGGGGTTCTCATTCACATCGACCCACAGCAGGCTCGGCCGATGCATCTCCACGCCCTGCGAGATGAGAAAGGCCTCATCCGCGGGCAGCGCGCGGTGGTGGGCGAGATAGGCGCCCAACGCACCCGCCGCCGACCCCGTGGCGGGGTCCTCCGCCACGCCCGCGTGCGGCGCGAAAAACCGCACCCGGATCTGCGCGGGCTCAGCGGGCGTGAGGGCAAAGACGCTGAACCCGGTGACGCCGTGCCGCTCTTCCAGCGCCGCGAGCGCCGCCAGGTCTGGGCGCAGGCTCGCCAGCGACGCCGGGGAGGCCAGCGGCACCATCACCTGCCACAGGCCGGTGGAGGCCGCCTGCGCGGGGAGCGCCGGGTGCAGCGCGGAGGGATCGAGATTCAGCGCGCGCGCCACCCGGGCGCGGTCCACCGTCACCCCCACCGCCGGCCGCCCCTGCACCATCACCACCCGCCCGATCCGTCCACCCGGCTCGTGCCACCCCGTTCCGGGGTGCGACGTTCCACCGCGCTCACCGACGTCGCGGCGGACCTCCAGCTCCAGCGGCAGCACGCCGATGCCGACCTCCTGGCGGACGGTTGTCACCGGCTCGCGGAGGGGAAAGCGGGCCAGCGTGGCCAGCACCCACGCCGTGCCCAGCGAAGGATGCCCCGCGAAGGGCAGCTCCCGGCTGGGCGTGAAGATGCGCATCCGGTAAGTCGCCTCCGGCGCGAAGGGGGGCAGCACGAAGGTGGTCTCGGAGAGGTTGGTCTCGCGGGCGATCGCCTGCATCTCCGCGTCGGTCAGTCCTTCCGCCTCCGGAAAGACGCACAGCGGATTGCCGGTCAGCGGGCGGTCCGTGAACACGTCCACGTGGAAAAAGCGGTAGGTCCTCATGGGTGCGGCGATCCCTCACGCGTCCAGTTTGAACAGCCGGCGGGCATTGCCGGTCAGGATCTTCGCGCGGTCTTCATGGGAGAGATCCAGCCGCCGCAGGATGTCCACCTGCTCGCGGGTGATCTGGTCGCGGAAGCCGCCGAAGAAGGAGGAGTCGGTGCCGAAGAGGATGCGGCCGGCGCCGTAGGCGCGCAGCGCGTCCCTGAACACCTCGATGAGCGGCGGCTCGCCGGGGTGGAACAGGCGCCAGTTGTTGGTGCCCGAGGTGTCCACGCAGATGTTCTCGGTGTGATAGGCCAGAAACAGCGTCTCCCGCAGGAACCCCGCGCCGAAGTGAGCGACCATGAAGGTCACGTCGGGAAACTCGCGCGCCGCGGCCGCGAGCGACAGGGGGTTGGCATAGGTCAGGTCGTAGTAGGGGGCGATGGTGATCCCGAAGTGGAACAGGATCGGCACCCCCATCTCGGCCGCCTTCTCGTAGACGGGATACAGCGCCCGGTCGTTGGCGTGGAAGCGCTGGATCGGCGGGTAGAGCTTCAGGCCGCGGAGGCCCAGCGCGGGGAACCTGGCCAGGCGGTCGCCCGCGTCCGGTGCCTGCGGATGCCACAGGCTGCCCCACCCGTAGAAGCGGCGCGGGTTGAGCGCGCAGAACTCCGCCAGTTCCTCGTTGGTCTCTCCCACGGCGATGAAGAAGCCGGCGGCGACGCCGTGGGCGTCGAAGGCCTGCTCCCACCGCCGGGCCTGTTCCTGCAGGGAGACCGCTTCCAGGGTCCGGAGCCGTTCCTCCCACGGCGTCCCGCGGGAGGCAATGGCGCGCCTGGCCTGCTCGCGCATCTGGGGAAGGCGTTCGCGGGCCCGCCGCAGCATGCCGGCCGTGGCGTGGTGAAGATGTGCATCGATGATCTGCATGCCCACATAGTTCGGCTGGCGTGGGGGAAAGGCCTGCCGTGGCGCGGGCTGCGGCCGTGCCAGGGAAGAGCGGTCCCGCGGCGGTTTCAGGACACGGTGAAGCTCGACCGGTTTCCCCAGGGCGCCGACGCAGCCCTGCGGCCCATCCGCGACCTCATCGATTCTGTCTCCAGCGGGCTGAAGTAAACACGGGCACCCGTCCCGAGGCGCTCCCCCCAGTCCCCGCCCACAGCCCGCGGCGATACAGAAGCCCCCGACCGGTGCCGAGAAGGGGGATGAGCACGCCGTCTGGCCAGCTGCCGGTTTTGGATTTTCTATCGTCTGCGCACCGCTGCGCACCGCACCCCTTCCGTGCAGAGGGAGGGGCGGGTCGCGGCCGGGGCGACGCGCAGGGAGGGAGATCATGAAGCGAGCCACGGCACTCATCGTCGGCATGGTTGCCGTCTTGAGCCTCCCCCTGGCCGCGGGCCGCCCCGCCGCGTCCCAGGGAGGCGTCGCCATCTCCGTGGGCTCTGTCTCGCTGAAGCCCAAGGAGGAGATGGAGAAGTTCCAGCCGTTTGCCGACTTCCTGGCCTCCCGCCTGCGCGGTGCCGGCGTGGTGAGGGGGAGGGCCGTGGTGGCGCCCTCCATGACCAGGATGGCGGACCTCATCCGGCGGGGCGAGGTGGACCTGTACATCGACAGCCCGTTCCCCGTCATCCGGGTGAGCGCGCTCTCGGGTGCGAAGCCGTTCCTGAGGCGCTGGAAGAAGGGCGTCGCCGAGTACCACAGCGTGCTCTTCGTCCGCAAAGACGGCGACATCGAGCAGGTGCGCGACCTGCGGGGGAAGATGGTGGCCTTCGAGAACGACTACTCCACCTCCGGGTTTCTTCTTCCCAAGGGACTTCTGATGAAGGCCGGGCTTGCGGTCGCCGAACTGGTGGACGAGAACGCCCTGGTCCCTCCCGATCGGGTGGGCTATGTCTTCTCGTACGACGACGAGAACACCATGCTCTGGGTGCTGCGGCGCAAGGTGGCCGCCGGCGCCACCGACGCCGACAACATGAAAGAGCTGGCCGCCGGCCGCATCGGCGACCTGAAGATCGTGCTGCGGTCCCCGGGCGTGCCCCGCCACGTGGTGGCCCATCGTCCCACCATGCCCCCGGCGCTGGTGGCGGCCGTGGAAGAGGCGCTGATGGGTTTGGAGCGGGACGCCGAGGGCCGGGCGGCGCTCAAGAAATTCCAGAGCACGGCGAGGTTCGACCGGTTTCCGCAGGGGCCTGAAGAGGCCCTTCGCCCCGTGCGGGACCTGATGGGTTTTGTCGGCGCGGGGCTGAAGTAGCGGGGGCACGCGCGATGGCACGGCGGCGCATGGGGCTGCGCGCGAAATTCATCCTCTTCGTCTCCGCGCTCTTGATGGCGTTCGGCGCCGTGGTGACTGCCGCCACCATCCACATGGAGGAGGAGATCGTCCGCCAGCGGCTGGTGGAGAAGGCCGCCGGGGTGGCGTCGCTCCTGGGCGCGACCGCGCCGAATCTCTTCGTGAATCTCGACGTCAAGTCCCTGCGCCTGCTCCTGCGCGACACCCTGCGCCAGGAAGAGGTGCTGTACGCCTATGCCTTTGACGCGGACGGTTACATCCTGACCGACGGGACGGGCGAGAACCCGTTCCGCTACCGGCGGCTGCAGGATCCGGTCAGCGTGCGGGCCGTGGCGGCCACCGATCAGTTGATGCAGTTCGGCCCCCGCGCGCTGGACGTGACGCAGCCCGTCTACCTCCACGACAGGAAACTGGGCGGCATCCGCGTCGGGTTCACGCTGGCCAAGATGCACGGGGAGATCCGCGCCACCCGCAACCGCAGCATCGCCGTGGGGGCGGCGTTCGTGCTGGGCGGGATCCTGCTGGCGGCCTTCCTGGTCCGCGCCGTCACCCGGCCGCTGGCGCGGTTGATGGAAGGGACCGAGGCGGTCTCGCGCGGCGAGCTTGGCAAGACTATCGAGGTGCGGACGGGTGACGAGCTGGAGGTCCTGGCGGCGTCCTTCAACCAGATGACCGAAAACCTGCACCTCTCGATGGAAGTGGAGCGCCGGCAGGCGGAGGCGCTGCGCGAGAGCGAGGAGCGCTACGCCCTGGCCATGCGCGGCGCCAACGACGGCCTGTGGGACTGGGACCTGCGTCACGGCAGAATCTACTTCTCCCCCCGCTGGAAGGTCATGCTGGGCTGGGCCGAGGATGAGGTCCGCGACGGCATGGAGGAGTGGTTCAGCCGGATCCACCCCGACGATCGGGAGCGGGTGAAGACGGACCTGGCCGCCCATCTGGAGGGCCACACGCCGCATTTCGAGAGCGAGCACCGCATGCGGCACAAGGACGGGACCTACCGCTGGATGCTCACCCGCGGCATCGCGGTGCGGGACGAGTCAGGCCGCGCGTACCGGGCTGCGGGATCGCAGACCGACGTCACCGCCCGCAAGGTGGCCGAGGAGCAACTCCTGCACGACGCCTTCCACGACGCGCTGACCACCCTGCCCAACCGCGCCCTCTTCATGGACCGCCTGGAGCAGGCGGTGCTGCGGGCCAGGCGGAGCCGCGACTACCTGTTTGCGATCCTCTTCCTGGACCTGGACCGGTTCAAGGTGGTCAACGACAGCCTGGGCCATTCCGTGGGGGACCATCTCCTGGTGGGGATCGCCCGGCGGCTGCATCTGTGTCTGCGCGCCAGCGACACCATCGCCCGCCTGGGCGGAGACGAGTTCGCCATCATCCTGGACGACATCCGCGACGTGGAAGACGCCAAGCGCGTGGCCGAGCGCATTCACCGGGACCTGGCCGCGCCCTTCACGCTGGACGGCCACGAGGTGTACGCCAGCGTGAGCATCGGCATCACGATGGGCACGACGGCCTGCGAGCACGCCGAGGACTTGCTGCGCGACGCCGACATCGCCATGTACCGCGCCAAGGCTCTGGGCAAGACGCGCCACGAGGTGTTCGACGACACGATGCACGCCCGCGCGGTGGCCCTCCTGGAGACGGAACTGGAGCTGCGGCGCGCCGTGGAGCACCAGCACTTCCGCCTCCTCTATCAGCCCATCGTGTCGCTGGAGTCCGGGCGCATCATCGGGTTTGAGGCCCTGCTGCGGTGGGCACATCCCGACCGGGGGGTCATCCCGCCCTCGGAGTTCATCCCTCTGGCGGAGGACACTGGCCTGATCGTCCCCATCGGATGGTGGGTGTTGGAGGAAGCCTGTCGCCAGATGCGGGCGTGGCACCAGCGATTTCCGCTGGCCCCCCCACTGTCCATCAGCGTGAACCTCTCGGGCAAGCAGCTGGCCCAATCCGACGTGATCGAGCAGGTGGAACGGACGCTGGCCAAGACCGGTCTCCCGCCCTCCAGCCTGATCCTGGAGATCACGGAGAGCGTGATCATGGAGGACGTGGAGACGACCACCAGGAGGCTCGCCCGGCTCCGCGACCTGGGCGTGCAGTTGCACATCGATGACTTCGGCACCGGCTACTCGTCCCTCAGCCACCTGGACCGCTTCCCGGTCACCACGCTGAAGCTCGACCGCTATTTCGTCAGGCGGCTGGGCGAGAGCGGCGAGAACTCGGACCTGGTGGATGCCGTGGTGAGTCTGGCCCGTCAGCTCGGCCTCCAGGTGATCGCGGAAGGCGTGGAGACCCCGGCGCAGCACGCCCAGCTCAGGGCGCTGCGGTGTGAGTATATGCAGGGGTATCTGTTCAGCCGGCCCGTGGACGGCTCCACCGCGGAGGCGCTGATCGCCGCCGAGCCCTTCATGCCGGAGGAGGAAGCCGCCGGCCGCCCCATGGCACCGGCCGGCGTGGGTTTGGAACCCGCATAAGGCAAAGAGTCCCGTCCGGCCGCGGCCCCCCGGGCGAAGGCCCGGTACCCCGCGCGCCCTCACACGACCTCGCAGACTGCCCCCCAGATCCCGCAGCACGACCCGGCCGGACGGGTTGGTTTCTCTTCCCCGCGGGGCCCGGGGCGCCTGGCTGTCCAGGCACGGCAGCGCGTGGCTCCGCTCGCCGCACCCGTGGCGCCTTGCACCATGCGACAGGCCCCTCGTCGCGCATCCTGCACGCCCGCTGAACATCGCGGGCCACACCTCACCGCACCAGCCGACGAGTTCGGAGACCGGCTGGCCGTCTTGCACACTTTCTCGTAGTGCGGCGCGCTGAATCACATGCTGCGGTGGGTCTCCCCGCCGTGGCCGAGCGCGTTCATCCGCGTGGGGATCTGGACAGGACGCCGCGGCATGGGGGGCGAAGTGGAGCTGCCGTCAGCCATCGTCCGTGACACCGTCCGGCACAAGGAGGAGACATCGTGGAGCAGCCCTGGTGGAAGGCACCGCTTGCAGAGTTCGTCGGCACGTTCACCCTGATCTTCATCGGCGCGGGGTCCATCATCGCCGCGACCGCCGCTCAGGTCGGCGGCGCGGGGCTCGTGGGGATCGCGCTGGCCCACGGGATTGCCCTCGGCGTCATGGTGTCGGCCACCGGCCACATCTCCGGCGGCCACATCAACCCCGCGGTCACCATCGCGTTCTTGTCCGCCGGACGCCTGAGCGCGAAGCGTGCCCTGGAGTACATCGTCGCGCAGCTCTTTGGGGC
>JACQTN010000025.1 GCA_016210785.1 Armatimonadota bacterium | reverse complement strand
GGCGCGCACCAGCCGCATGAGCACCGCGGCGCGCGCCACGCCCAGTGCCAGCGCCGGCAGCACCAGGTGGCGCGCCCACACCCCGATCCCCTCCGCCGGGCTCACGTATCCCTGCAGCGGGAACCACCGCACCGTCACCGCCAACCCCAGGATGAGCAGGATGCCCAGCCAGAAGCTGGGGATGGCCAGGCCGACCTGCGCGCCCACCAGGCACGCCAGGTCCACCGCTGACCAGGGGCGCAGCGCGGCCAGGATGCCCAGCGGCAGCGAGAACGCCACCGCCACCAGCATGCTGCCCGCGGTGAGGGAGACGGTGACGGGGAGCCGCTCCCACAGCAGCCGTGCCACCGGCTCGCGAAAGCGCAGTGACTCGCCCAGGTCGCCGGTCGCGAGCGCCCGCAGCCAGTGCAGGTACTGTACGGCCAGCGGCCGGTCCAGCCCCAGCGCGCGCCGCAGCGCCGCCGCCTCCTCCGCCGGCGCGTCCATGCCCAGGATCAGCAGGGCGGGATCGCCCGGGACCAGGCGCAGCAGCACGAACACCACGGAGGCGATGAACGCCACCGTGGGGAGAATGCTGAGCAGCCGCCGCAGGACGTACCGGTGCATGCGCACTCGAAGGGGGGAGGCGTCTCCCCTCCCCCCTCCCTTCTTCTGGCCGGCGCCGCGGCGGTCCTACTTCACCGCGACGCGCAGGTCAAAGGTGTCGATGGCATAGGTCATCTGGACATTGCGCACGTTGCTGCGCATCCCCATGAAGACCTCCGGGACGCCAATGAAGACCATCATGGCGTCCTCGGTCATCTTCCTCAGGGCCTCCGCGTAGATCCGCTGGCGCAGCCGGGGGTCGGCGGTGAACCGCCCCGCGTCGATCAGCGACGCCACCTTCGGGTTGCTGTAGTTGACGTAGTTGCGGGGCCGGTCCGGGTCGCCGAAGTCGGCCAGGCGGCCGTCGGGGTCCAGTTTGCCGGTGTGGCCGATGACGGTCAGGTCGAAGTCGCGCCCCTGGTAGATGCGGGAGAGCCAGATCCCCCACTCCACCACGCGGATCCGCGCCTGCACCCCCGCGCGCCCCAGCATCGCCTGGACCAGCTGGCCGGTGCGGATGTGCGCCTCGTAGGGCTGCGGCAGCGCCAGGTCCACGGTGAAGCCCTGCGGCAGCCCGGCCTCGTTGAGCAACTGCTTCGCCCGCTCCGGGTTGTACGGATACGGGTCGCCCACGTCTACGTAGTACGGGCTCTGCGGCTCCATGAACACGCCGGTGCGGCGGGCGTAGCCGCCGTAGACCGCCTTGATGATCGCCTCCCGGTCGATGGCGTGATAGAGCGCGCGGCGCGCCCGCGCGTCAGACAGCGGCCGGCGGGCGTGGTTCATGGAGACCACGTTGACGGTGCTGGTGAGGACGCGTTGCACCTTGACCTGGGCGTTGTTCTGGAGACGCGGCAAATCCAGCGGATCCACCGCGTCCACCACGTCGAACTCGCCGGTGAGCAAACCGCTGACCTTCACCGTGCGCTCGGGGATGATGCGAAAGGTCACGCCCGTCACGCGGGGCTGGCCCTTGACGAAATAGTCGGGGAAGCGCACCAGGCGCACGTGGCTGTCCTTCACCCACTCCGCCAGGCGGAAAGGCCCGGTGCCGATGGGACGGCCGTGGAAGTCGTGGTTGCGGTCGATCATGTCCTTGGGCAGGATGGCCCCCCATCCCTGACCCAGCGCGGCCAGGAAGGGCGCGAACTTCTCCCGCAGCACGAAGCGTGCGGTGAGCGGGTCCACCGCCTCCACCCGCGCGATGGCGACGAAGTCGGTGCGCTTGGGCGAGCGCGTGGTCGGGGCGGCGATGCGCTCGAAGGTCGCCTTCACGTCCTCGGCGCCCAGTTCTTTGCCGTGGTGGAACTTCACGCCGCGGCGCAGCGTGAACGTCCAGGTGAGACCGTCTGGGGAGACCGCCCAGGACTCGGCCAGCGCCGGCACCAGCACGCCCTTGTCGTCGGGCTCCACCAGCGTGTCGTAGACGCTGCGCATCACCTGGAAGGCCAGGGTGGCCGCGGTCTTGTGCGGATCGAAAGTGTCGGGGCTGCCCGACAGGGCAAAGACCAGATCCCCGGACCGCTGTGCAGCCGCCGGGCCCGCCGCCCCCAGCGCGGCGACCAGGACCAGCATGAGGGCACTCAGCCTCCAGCGCATGGTCGCTCCCCCCTAGCGAGCAAGGTTGGGTGAAGTGGCTTTCCGCCACTTCACCCTCCACCAGGTGTCCGGCCGGGGCAGGCCCCTGGCACGTTCGACCTCCGTGCAAGGTGCCCGACGGTACCGCGCTCACCGAACGCACGGTGCCTCCCCCATGAACCGGCACGTTCCACTCTGTGCAAGGTGTTCTGTTCTACCGCGCGGCACGTTCAACGTCTGTGCAAGGTGCGCCGCTCTACCGCGCTCACCGGCACGTTCAACGTGCCTGCAAGGTGCGCAATTCTACCGCGCTCGCCGGACTTACGGCGCCCACGGCGCACCAACTTCGCGGCGCACTCGCGACGGTGGGGCATCCGACATACGGGTGATGCTCGGCCTCGGCGACGCGAGTTCAATCCTGCGTTGTTCAACTCGCAACGCCGATACCGACACATCGTGGGAAGCCGGGCCTGCGCATGAACGAAGCGGGCTCCGAG
>JACQTN010000298.1 GCA_016210785.1 Armatimonadota bacterium | reverse complement strand
GCCTTGAAGACCATCTCCGCCCGCGGCCGCCAGCTCACCACCTCGTACGCCCCGGTTCCGACCGGCGTCTTGCCGAACCTCTCTCCGAGCTCCTGGACGGCCCGCTGGTTGACGACCCAGCCCGGCCGCCAGGCGAGAATGGCAGCGGGGAAATCGGGGTATGGCTCCTTGAGTGTGATGCGCACCGTGTAGTCGTCGACCACATCCGTGCGCGCCACGATGTCCAGCACGGAGCTGTACCGCGACTTCGTCGCCGGATCCTTGATCCGGTCAAAGCTATACTTCACGTCGCGGGCGGTGAACTTCCCGTAGCCCTTGTGCCATTCCACGTCCTGCCGCAGCCAGAAGGTGTAGACCTTCCCGTCCGAGCTGACCTCCCACTTGCGGGCCAGGTCCGCCTCCACGGCCAGGGCGTGGGTCTTGTACCGCACCAGATTGCTGAAGATGTTCATGGCGACGTGATCGTCCACCGAGAAGTGGGCGGGATCGAGGCTCAACACGTCGGCGATGTAGGCCATGCGCAGCTCGCGCTGCGGGCGCTGCGCCTCCACGCCGCCGGCCAGGGTCAGGCCCAACGCCAGGGCCACCATCAGGACGGCCGTCCGACGCCATCGATGCCATCGCGCCATCATACATCACCCCTCTTCTGACGTGCGGAAGGAAAAACATACTTCGCGCAGGAGGACCGGTAGTCCTCCCGCGCGCAGATGCCGACCCGATCTCCTGTCCGCCACCCTGGCAACGCTGAAGACCGCCACGCTGCACGTGGTGGATGGCGGCGACCACGGCCTGGATGTGCGCGGCCGCGCAGCGGGGGACGTGATCGCGGAACTGGCCGGCGTCGTGGTGTCCTGAATGGCCTCCTGTCCCTGACCGCCCGGGCGGCAAAGAACGGCTCTCCACCATCAAGCGCCGGCGGGGGAAGCGCGGGCCTCGGCATCGCCGCTCCGGGGGATCCCCAGGCTGAGGAGCAGGGCGAGCGCGAGAAACCCGACCCCGGGCAGAAAGAACGCCCTGAACCCCAACAGATCGACGACCCATCCGTACACCGGCGGGGCGATCAGCCCTCCCATCGCGACGGCGCCGATCCAAAGACCCGAGTAGACGCCCGCCTGCCCCGGCGGCGTCAGGTTGACCAGAAGCGGATAGGAATTCGCGACGACCAGAGACCATGAGAGCCCACCGAGGGCAAACAGCCCCAGGCTCAGGCCGGGATCGCTCGCGGTGGCGACCATCACGAAGGCGGCCAGGGTGCCGGCGAGACCGAGGCGTATCACCGGGAGACGATCAAACCGGTCTCCGAGATACCCTGCCGGAACCGAGAACACGATGAAGGCCAGCGCGAAAGATCCCAGCAGGAAGGTCGCCGCGGGAGCATCCAGTCTCAGGTAGTTCACGCCGTACCGCGTGAACATGTTCTGCACCCCGTTCACCGCGGCCACGCTGGTCAGGCCGACCAGCAGGACGAAGAGGACGCGTCGATGACGGCCGCGCAACAGGTCTCGCACCGCCGGGAGGATGTGCCCCACCTCCGGCGCGTCCCCTGCCTCCGCCCCTCCCGTCGCACGCCGCCCGCAGACCAGACCCCTCCGCGGGGCGGGCAGGGGAGCGTGTTGCTCCCGGATCGTGAGCACGATGACCACCAGGGCGATGACCGTGACGACCGCGGTGACGTCGAAGGGCAAGCTTGGACTCCGGCGGTGAAGCGGGGACACCGCGAAGAACGCCGCCAGCGCACCGAGCCCGCCCATGAAATTAAGCGTGCCGTTCACCCGGCCGCGCAAAGGTGGAGGGGTCAGGTCCGGCATCAGGGCCATGCCCGGCCCGCTGAACACCGCGACGCCGACATTCATCAGCAGGGTGGCGCCGAGGAGCGGCACAAAGCCGGGGGCGCGCGGGATGAGGGCAAACAACACGGCGGCCAGAGACGCCCCGGCCAGCAGGAACGGCATGCGCCGGCCCAGCCGGGTGTGGGTCCGGTCGCTGAGCGCCGCGAAGAAGGGCAGGATCGTCACGCTGGCCACGTTGTCGATGATCATGACCAGACCGATCACCGCGTTGCTGTCGACGAACCGGCCGTAGAGGAGCGGAAGGTAGGCGTTGTAGAGAGACCAGATCAACTGGACCGCAAAGTATCCGAGACCGAGCGCAAAGATGGGTGAGGCCTTCATCGCGTGCCCCCCCTGCCGTCTTGTTCGCCTTCCGCCCGGGGGCGCCTTCCCAAGGGATCGCTGGCGGGGAAGCTGCGAATGGCTATTAGGACACCGAGACGCGCTGCTGGCTGGGATTGACCTATTGGGAGATGGGGAGCCTCACCAACGAGCGCAGCCGCCTGGAGCGCGCCGCAGCCGTCTTCACCGGGATCGGCGCAAGATTCGACCGGGACCGCGCGCGGGGGCTGCCGGCGCGGATCAATCAGCCGGCGTCGGCACCGGTACCCGCGGAGGACGCGCCGCGAATCCACTGACCACCGCGGGCCCCGGCGGCCGCGGCGGCGGCACCCACGGCGATGGGAATGCCCGCGGCGAGAACGGACAATCCGCTTTCCATGCGCAAGCCCGCGAGCCACACCGCCACACCGCCCGCGTAGAGGGCGCCCAGGAGAGCACCGGCCAGCCAGACCCCTTCTCGCCCGAGGCGGCCGGGCACCAGCGCGCCGACCGCCGCGGGCGTCAGCATGTAGATCAGGGTGAGCAATCGGAAGCGGAAGTCGGGAAGGGCCCGCGGGTTGACGTCGTAGCCGAACGCGGCCGCGATCAGCGGCGTCATCACCACGTGAACGACCTCCTGGATGATCCAGAAGCCAAGTCCCACCAGCGCCACCATCTCAAACCCGCGCCGCCCCAGCACTTCCCGGGAGCACGCAGCGACCGCCGGCACCGTCAGGGCGGCCAGCGCGGCGACCACGTAAGGATTCGTGGTGGTGACAAACGGCAGCCGCTTGACCTCCGGCAGGAACGCCATGACGGTCGCGGGCAGCAGCCCGAAGAACGAGGCGATGAAGAGGGCCGCAAACAACACGACGGCGCCGGCCCGGGCCAGCGGCGGGGAGAGCACCAGGCGGCGCCCGGCGCGCAGGTGGGCGACGATGCTGCCCAGGGTGATGGCGACCGCGCCGGCCACGCCCAGCGTGTGCGGCGGGCTCCAGATGGTCTGGTCGCCGATGGCGCGGTGCCAGAAGGCGTCAAAGACCGCGGCGAAGGCCATGACCGCACCGCCCGCGGCCACGACCCGGTAGCCCGCGGCGTCGGCTCCGGCCAGGACGGTGGCAAACGCTCCCAGCGCCCCGGCCAGCGCCACGCCCAGGTAGACCATCATGTGGGGAGGGATCCACACCGAGTCGCGGCCGACGGCGGCGTGCCAGTGGATATCCCACGCCGTGCCCAGTCCCATGAGCGCGTTGGCGACCAGGAGGCCGGTAAGGATGACGCGCTGGGCCCACACCGCGGACCGCCAGGTGATCAACTCCAGAACGCGTTCCCGCACAGCCCCTCCCCTGCCCCGGCGTGAACACCAGACACGACAAAATTCAACGCCGGCGAGCAGAGTCCCGCCGGGCGCGTCGAATATTATGAAAGTCGTTCCCAGACCGCACCGTGGAGGAGGCCGTGT
>JACQTN010000306.1 GCA_016210785.1 Armatimonadota bacterium | reverse complement strand
GCCATCGTCATCTCCTTACGAGTCGCTTCACCCACATGGCCTGTCCCAGGTGCATATTGTTGTGTCCGAGGCACGGCCACGAGAGCACCCACGCCACCGACTTGCCGGTGAACCACGGGCGCGGCCAGGTGGCCCCCGGGAGCAGCGCGCCCGCGTCAAACGCCCGCTGCACGCGCGCCTCATCGATCGCCGCGTCCCAGTCCTCCGGCCGCAGCGTTCCCACGATCTCTCGGGTGCGCCGGCCCACCACCAGACGGTACTCCCGGGCGGCCTCGATGTCGAGACGATCGCCGATCTCAGCCACCTCCTCCGCGGTCATCCCCGTGCCGATGTCCCGCCGCGCGACTCCGAGGTGCCGCGGCCAGTCCTCCTCGTCCAGGACCTGCGGCCGGCCCGCGACCAGCAGGTTGGCCCCGAAATCCTCGGTGCGCGCGATGTGCCAGAGGATCCAGGCGATCGAGTTCAGGTCGTGCGGGCGCATCCGCATCTGCGCCTCGGTGAGCCCGTGCAGCGCCCGGTCTTCGTAGAACGACACGTCGAGTGCCTCGACGCCCACCAGCCGTCCCGAGTGCGAGCGGCTGTGGGCGAGAAGAAAGAACTCTGCCGCGCCCACGGCGTCACCTCTGAGGGGCCGGGATCTCCGGCACCTTCCGTCCGCCTGCCACCCTCCGCCGCAGCGCCGGGAGCGCCGGGAGCACGACCATCGCCAGGGCAACGGTGAGCAGCGCGGCCGACAGCGGCCGGGAGATGAAGATCCCCAGGTCGCCGTGCGACATCTTGAGCGACTGACGCACCGCCATCTCCAGGGTCTGCCCGAGGACCAGGGCCAGCACCAACGGTGCAGGCGGGTACTGCAGTTTCTTCATGAAGAACCCGATTCCCCCAAACAGCAGCATCAGCCACACCGAGAACATGCTGTTCTCCAGGCTGTAGACGCCGACGATGGAGAAAGTGACGATCAGCGCCGCCAGGACCGCCTTCTGCACGCGCACGGCCGCCACGAAGACCGGGATGAAGACGGTGTTGAGGACCACCAGCATCGCGTTGCCGATGTACATGCTGGCGATGAGGCCCCCCTCATAGTCCGGGTGCTGCTGGTAGAGCAGCGGCCCCGGCCGGAGCCCGAAGATCAACAGGCCACCCAGCATGACTGCGGTGGTCGCGGACCCGGGGATCCCCAGCGTCAACAAGGGCACCAGGGCGCCCACGGCCGCCGCGTTGTTGGCGGACTCGGGCCCGGCCACGCCTTCGATGGCGCCGTGGCCAAACCGCTCCGGGTGTCGCGAGAAGCGCCGCTCCGCGGCGTAGGAGACCATGGAGGCCGTCGTCGCCCCGGCGCCCGGCAGGGCCCCAATGAGAAACCCGAGCAGGCTGCCGCGCAGGATGGGCACGCGGCTCAGCGCCCAGTCCTGGCGGTTGGGGAAGAGGTCGGCAAGCCGGAGGCGGGCGGCGCCGGCGTCTCCCGCGCTTTCGTCCTCCAGGCTCACCAGCACCTCGCCGATGCCGAAGATCCCCATCGCCACGGGCACGAAGTCCATCCCGTCCAGCAGTGGAAGCTGGCCGAAGGTGAAGCGGGGAAGGCCGGTCATCACGTCCACGCCCACCACGGCCAGAAACAGCCCGGCGGCCAGGGAGGCCAAGCCCCTGGCGGGAGAGGCCGCCGTCAGCCCAATCACCAGGGCGAATGCCAGGACCATCAACGCTGCGTACTCGGGCGGGCCGAAGCTGAGGGCGACCCCCGCCAGCCAGGGGGCGAAGAACATCAGGATGACCGTCGCGATGGTGCCGGCGATGAACGATCCGAACGCGGCGATGCCCAGCGCCGGGCCAGCCCGTCCCTGGCGCGCCATCTGATGGCCGTCGAGGGTCGTCATCACCGACGCCGCTTCGCCGGGGATGTTGATCAGCACCGAGGTGATGGTGCCGCCGTACATGGCCCCGTAGTAGATACCGGCGAACATGATCATGGCGGAGGTGGGGTTCAGCTTGAAGGTAGCCGGCAGCAGAATGGCCACGCCCGCCGGGGGGCCGATGCCGGGCAGCACGCCGATCAACTGACCGATCACCACGCCGGCGAATGCGAAGAGCAAGTTCACCGGCAGGAGCGCGATCTGGAAGCCGCCGAGCAGGTGCTGCAGGGTCTCCATAAGATTCAGAATCCCAGCGGACCTTTGGGGAAGGGCACCTTCAACCATACCTGGAAGACGGCAAGCAGCGCCAGCGGCACCAGTACCGCCGCGGCGGTGATGCGCGCCCACCCGCGCCCGCCCAGCACCGTCACGGTGGCCAGGATGAACAGCACCAGAGTGGTCACCATTCCCAGCAGGGGGATCAGGAGGGCCGCGGCCACCATGGCCGCGCCGAGCGACAGGATGCGCACCGCGGCCGCGCGGCCGGCGAGGAAGCAGTCCGCGGGTGCCGAGGTGCGCGTGGCCATCAGGGTTAGGAGCGCCCCAGCCGCCATCAGCACGCTGATCCAGGTCGGCGCGAACCCCGGGCCGGGGATGCCACCCTCGGCATAGGGCATGCGGCGGGCGCCGGCGTAGACGTACGCCGCAAACGCCAGCAGCGCCAGGGTGGCCAGCCGGTCGGCGGTCCTCACCGGCGCACCATTACTTGATCACGCCGAGGCCGGCGAAGACCTTCCGGTACAGCTCGTGCTGCGCGGCCACCGCTCTGCCGAACTCATCGGGCCGCATGCAGACGCCGGTGATCATGTTCTTCTCGACGTAGTCGTTCTGCCACCGCCTGCTGCGGCACAGCCTGCCCACCGCATCGGCCAGGATGCGCACCGCGTCCGCCTGCACGTTCGGCGGCATGACCACGCCGCGGAACTGGGCGAAGTCGACGTTGTACCCCAGCTCCTTGAAGGTCGGCACGTCCGGCAACCCGGCCAGCCGCTTCGCCGACGCCACGGCGAGCGCGCGTGCCTTCCGGGCCTCCAGCTGGGGCAGGACCTCGCCGGGGTTGGACCAGGTCAGGATGACGTGGCCGCCCAGCGCCGCCACCAGCGCCGGGCCGCTGCCGCCGAAGGAGATGTAGTTCAGCTTGATGCCGGCCTCGCGCTCCAGCATGTAGGTCACCACGGCGTCGTCCGAGGCGATGGCGGAGCCGCTGACGCTGACCAGCCCGGGCCGCTGCTTCGCCACGGCCACGACGTCGGACATGCGCCGGAAGGTCGATTCGGTGCGGGTGACGAGCAGGAACGTGTCGAAGGCCAGGCCGTACAGGGCCGTAAAGTCCCGGTAGGAGACCGGGGATTGACCCACGAGCGGCGTGGTCCAGAAACTCGAACTCACCGTCGCGATGTGATGCGGGTCCCCTCTCTTGGACGCCAGGTACGTGTACCCGACGGCGCCCGAGCCGCCGGGTTTGTTCACGACGACGATCGGGACGGGGAGAAGTTTCTCCTCCTGCAGCATTCTGGCGATGGCGCGCGCCAGCAGGTCGCTGCCGCCGCCCGCCGCGAACGGGACCACGAATTCAATCGGCCGGCTCGGAAATTGCTGCGCGAGACCGGCCGGGATCACGGGCGAGACCAACACCGAGACCACGATGAGGATGACGGGCAGCCACCCCAGGCGCTTCATCCCTGTCCCCTCCTCACAGGCCGGATGCGGTAGATCGTCGCAGTGTGACTCGGGACGTTGCCTGGATTCTTCATCGCGGGAGACGAATCCTGGCCCGGTTTGCGCGCCGGCTGCGGCGTCGCCGCGTGCCGCCGCTGCGCGGCGCGAGCGCAGGGAGGAGCCCGCAGGGGCGCCTCCAGAAGTCATCATCTCAGCCCGGTGACGAGGGACAGGAGGGTCGTCTGTGCGGATTGCCGGTGTCGTGAGCGGTGCCAGGAAAGTGGTGCGCACATGCGCGCGCGTTCGGGAAGCTGAGAAGGTGCTGATCGCGGCGGACACGGACACCATGGAAGTTGCGGAGGCGCTAGCCGTCGCGGCGCTGGAGATCACCCCGGAGGTCGTCACCACCATCATGACGCCCCGGGAGGTGGACGGCGGCGAGCCGCCGGAGGTGGTGGCGGCGGCGCTGGTGGCCGCGGATGTCTCGCTGATCCCGGTGAGTTACTCCATCAGCCACTCCACGGCGGTCCGCAACGCGCTGGGGAGCGGCACCCGGGTGCTGTCGCTGCCCGCGGCCACCCCCGATCAACTCGTACGGGGCGGGGCGGAGGCGGACTTCGAAGCGCAGTCGCCCGTGGTCCGGAGAGTCGCCGGCCTGCTGACGGAAGCGACCACCGCCCACCTGACCACGCCCGCCGGGACCGACTGCACCTTCGACCTGCGCGGCCGCAAGGGGAACGCCCACGACTGCATCCTCGACCGGCCCGGGAAGTTCAGCGCGTTCCCCAACATCGAGGCGAACGTCTCCCCGATGGACGGCACCGCGCAGGGCGTGATCGTCTTCGACGGCAGCATCCCCAACCTGCGCCTGGGTGGCACCCTGCGCGACCCCGTCATCTGCACCGTGGAGGGCGGCCGTATCGTGAAGGTGGAGGGCGGGTACGAGGCCGGCATGATCCGGCGGGTGTGGGAGGGAATGGGGGACGCCGCAGTCTACAACATCGCCCAACTCGCCATCGGTCTCAACCCGGCCATCCTGCTGCTGACCGGCGTGTGGGCCCAGGACCACGGGGCCATGGGCACGGTGCACATCGGCATCGGTACCAGCGCCAACCTGGGCGGCGTCACCAAGGCCGCCGCGCATTTCGACGGGATGATGAACCGCCCCACCCTGCGCCTGGACGGGAGGGTCGTCCTGGAGGGCGGGCAGTTGAGAATCTGAACGGCGTCATCAGAGTGGAGCGCTGCCTCACCCACATCCGGCTCCGCTCCGGGGCGGCCTCGCCAACCCATCGGGGGCTCGCTTTCTGTGGTTGCGAGGCCAAACTCGCCCTGCGGGCTCAGACAGGCCTCGCTCTTCTCTGGCTCGCCCAGATGGGTGCCCGACTCGGCCGCAGTCGCTCCGTCCGGATGTAGGCTTCGGCCTCACGTCGTAGACCGCCGCGGCAGCTCCCCTTTCGTGTCGGCCTCCGCCAGCGTCTGGAACACCTGCGCGCTGACGTGGATGCCGTCGTAGAAGCGCTCCACGCTCAGGTTCTCGTTGGGGCTGTGGTTGTTCTCGTCGGCGTTGGCGTAGGGCACGCCGATGTGGTCCACGCCCAGGATATTAGGCCACACCGCGTTGGGCAGGCTCCCGCCGCCCGAGAGGATGATGAATGGCTCGACGCCGCGTACCCCCTTGATGGCCCGGCCCACCACCCCCACCGCGGGATGGTCGGCATTGGTGCGGCTCGCTTCCATGGTGCCGAAGCCGCGCTCCAGGACCTGCACCCGCGGGTCCACCTTCTTCACGTGCGCCTTCACTTTCTCGAAGATGTCCCGCGTCTTCTGGTCCACCACCAGGCGGATATCGATGCGACACTCCGCGCGGGACGGGATGATGGTCTTGGAGCCCGGGCCCACGTAGCCGCTGATGAAACCGTTGATGTTGAAGTAGGGCTCCAGCATGATCCGTTTCCAGTAGGTGGCGCCGTCCATGGGGATCGTCTCCAGGCCCATGGTGGTGGCGAAAGACTTGGGATCGAACTCCATGGTGGCCAGCAGCTTCTGCTCCGTCGGTCCGATGGGCCGCACGTGGTCGTAGAAGCCGTCGATGAGCACGCGGCCGGACGGATGCACCATGGTGGACAGCAGGTGCACCAGCATCCAGACGGGGTTCGGGGCCACGCCGCCCTTGTTGCCCGAGTGGTTGTCTCTGTCCGCGCCCTGCGCCACCAGGGTGATGCCCAGGATGCCGCGGTTGCCCAGCGAGATGGTGGGCCGGCCGCTGGGATGCAGGCCGCCGTCGGAGACGTACGCCAGATCGGCGGCGAGCTTCGCCTTGTGCTCGCGGACAAAGTTGCCCAGATTCTTCGAGCCAGACTCCTCTTCGCCTTCGAAGACGAACTTCAGGTTGATGGGCGGCCCGCCCGCGGCCTCCAGCCACGCGCGCGCCGCCAGCACGTGGGTGATCAACTGCCCTTTGTTGTCGCCCGTGCCGCGGCCGTACAGCCGGCCATTGCGGATCGTGGGCTCGAAGGGCGGAGACTCCCATAGCTCCAGTGGCTCCGGCGGTTGCACGTCGTAGTGGCCGTAGCACAGCAGCGTGTAAGCTCTGGGGTCCTTACAGACCTCGCCGACCACCACCGGCTGCGTCGGCGTATCGATCACGTCAGACGAGATGCCGAACTTGCGCATGATGTCTGCCAGCAGCCGCGCACACTCCTTGACGCCCTTGTCCTGGGCGCTGATGCTGGGCTGGCGGATCAGGGTCTTGAGGATTTCGAGAGACTCTTCGCGGTGGTCGTCGATGTGGCGGTGCACACGGTCGATGGACATGGCAGGAGCTCCTCCTGTGGACCGGACGACGTGTCTGCATCGAGGGGAATTCAGGGTGCCGCCCGGGAACCCTGCCGCAGTGTTCCCGGGTCACGGTGATGGTTCTCAGGTCGGGAAGCCCCGGTAGAGAAAGGAATCGCGGGGACGCTCAAGATCGTGGGGGCGCACTACCACCTGGGCACGGGCGCAGTAGACATCACCATGCCGTGAAGCAGGCCCGCATCGGAGCCCGGGACCGCCGCAGGCGGTCCCGGGCTCCTTGCCATCGCCGGTCAGGCGGCTTTCTTGTCCAGCAAAAGCACCAGGCCGACCACGACGAACAGGGTCGGCGCGAAGCGCACGTCGAACCCGAACCAGCCGTCCACCGTGTCCAGGATCAGGAGCAGGCCGACGCCCAGCAGCCACGGGCTCGCCCGTCCCTCACCACGCCGGTGGGAGTACCACAGGTAGACCAGGTACGCCCCGATGATGAGAGGCACCAGGAATCCCAACCGCGATGCCATCTCCGAAGTGATCCGCCCCAGGCCGTGCACGTACCAGAGCACGCCGATGACGATCAGGATGATGGCCGTCGTCAGATGCCGTTGCTCACCCATCATGAGTCCTCCCTTCGTGTGATGTGCCGTTTTCCGCGTCTCCGGTCCCGGGCCGCGTGGCGGTTACCGGCTGTCGAGAACCATCCGTGTTTGCGTGCGCTGGGCGCGCAGGCGGCCCAGCGCCACCATCGCCGCCAGCGCCGGCGGCACGCCGGCCAGGCCGTACGTGACCCCGAGCCCGAAGGCGCGGCCGACCAGCCCGCCGCCGATGGCGCCCGTGCCGATGCCGATCTCCAGGAAGACGCCCATGGTCGCCATGGCGCTGCCCCGCTCCTCCACGGGCACCATGTCGGCGGCCAGGGCAAACAGAGACGGCTGGCTGCTGCCAAGACCCATCCCCGCCAGCACGCCGGCCGCGATGAGCCACCACCCGCCCGCCGACGCTGTGGCCCACATGCCCAGCGCGGCCAGGATCATCCCCGGCGCGATGACGGCCATGCGCCCGCGGCGGTCGGAGATCCGTCCGGCCACCGACTGTGCCAGGAAGATGCCTGCGGCGTACGCGGTGAAGACAAGGCCGGGATTGGGCAGGCCGCGCCGGCTGGCGTGGACGGCCAGCAGCCCCACCGTCGCCCCGAAGGTGACGGTGAGTCCCGTCATCAGCAGCCCGGGCAGCAGCACTCCGCGGTGGAAGAAACGGTGCCGGGTCAGGCTCGCCGGCGCCGTGCGCAGTGTTCTCAGGGGCAACGCTAGCACGACGCCGATCAGGCCGATGGTGACGCAGATCGCAAACAGGCTGGGATAGCCGGCGGCCTGCACCACGGCCACGCCGATGGGCGGCCCGAGTCCCTGCGAGAGGCTGTGGGAGATGCTGAACAGACTCAGCGCCTCGCCCCGACGCTCCACCGGCGCCAGGTTGGCGACCACGGTCTGGCCCGCCGTGTGGAAGAGCGCGATGCCCAGCCCGTTCACGGCGCGGAAGAGGAGGATCACCGCCACCGACGATGCCATCCAGTAGCCGACCGCGGCGACGGTGAAGAGGCCGGTCCCGGAGATCATCGCCCACGCGCTGCCGCCTCTGTCCACCCACCATCCCACCATCGGACGCGCAATCAGCGCGACGGTCGCGATCAGTCCACTCAACATGCCCACGGAGGCGTCGCTGGCGCCCAGCCCCACCGCGTAGAGAGGGAGGCTCGCGGTCAGCAACTGGAAGCTGAGGTAGGTGGCCAGGGAGACCAGCCAGATGGTGATAAAGGCCCGTCCCAGGCCGGCGTGCGGGTGGGCATTCACGCGCACACCGTCATGGCGGGCCCGCCGTGGCGTGTGTGTCTAGACATCGCGTCCGTCCCTTACAGCGCCATCGTCCTCCCGCGCCGCACCCACTTCCCGCGCCCGCGCCTCGCCGTGATCTCGCCGTTCTCGAAGACCACCTCGCCCCGGCTGATAGTGCAGGCAGGCCATCCCTGCACCTGCCGTCCCTCGTACACCGAGTAGCCGGCGTTGGACCGCATCTTGCTTCCTTCTATCTTGCGCAGCGCGGCCGGGTCCCACACCACCAGGTCCGCGTCCGAGCCCACGGCGATCGTCCCCTTCTGCGGGTACATGCCGAACAGCTTGGCCGTGTTGGTGGAGGTCACTTCAACGAACCGGCTGAGCGAGATGCGGCCGCCGTGCACCCCCTCGGAGTAAAGCATGGGCATCAGCGTTTCCAGGTCGGCCATGCCGGGGCGCACCGTGGTGATGTTGAGGCCGGGTTCCAGCTTCTGCTCCAGCGACCAGCCCACGTGATCGCTGCACAGGCACTGGATGTCGCCGTGGTGCAGGCCGTGCCAGATGGACTGCAGGTCGATGACCTCGCGCAGCGGCGGGTTGCCCACGTACTTGGCGGCATCGGGCTCTTCGAACCGCTCGCGCGTCAGATAAAGGTAGATGGGCCGCGTCTCGACGTACACCGGCAGCCCATCGGCGCGCCCCCGCCGGGCGGCGTCCAGGGCGGCGCGGGAGGAGAGGTGCACGATGTACGCCGGCGCGCCCGTGGCGCGCACGATGGCCACGGCCCGTTCCACCGACGCCGACTCGGTGAAGACGGGGCGGCTATTCGGGTAGTAGCGCGGCGCGCCCAGGCCCTTCGCCAGCAGTTCCTGGCAGACGCAGCGGATGAGGGCGCCGTCCTCGCAATGCAGCATGCTGATGGTGCCGTGCCGGCCCGCGGTCTGGATCGCCTTGATGTAATCCGCGACGCGCGCGTCGAAGTGCTCGAAGAGCAGGAAGATCTTCAGGCTGGTGTGCCCGTCCGCGGCCAGGTCCGGAAGTTGCGCCAGGTTCCGCTCGGAGGGATCGGTGAGGACGGGGTGGAGGACGTAGTCGCACACCGCGTTGCGCCGGGCGTCCTCCATGTCTCGCGCGACGCCCTCGCGCAGCGTCTCGCCCGGCCGCTGGAAGGTCATGTTGCCGATGGTGGTGATGCCGCCCGCGACGGCGGCCGCCGAGCCGCTGAGGAAGTCGTCCACCCGCTTCGGCGCGTCGGCCCCGGGGATGTAGGACGGCGTGAGGTGCACGTGGACGTCGATGCCGCCAGGGAACACATACTTCCCGCGGGCGTCGATCTCACGCTTCCCCGTCAGGCCCGGGCCGATGACGGCGATCTTCTCCCCCTCCACGCCCACGTCGCTCACCGCCATGCTGCCGGAGGTGACGACCGTTCCATTCTTGACCACCAGGTCCATCACGGAAACCACCTCCTCTCCAAGAGGTCTTCCTTGACGGTGCGGTGAGTCCTGCCGTGGTCGGGGTGACCAGCCAGAGATGGATGAAGTTGCGGCTGAGGATGTGCTCAGCGCGCATGCCGTTCCCTCAGGCCGTACGCGCACAGCGTGGCGATCAGGGCCCCGGCGCCGAGCGCGGTGAACGCCCATCCCCACGTCGCCGGGGTGCCGCCCGGCGGGTTGGTCGCATCCAGGACCGCGCCGAACGCCAGCGGGGCCAGGGCACCCGCGCCGGAGCTCAGCACTGAGCGCAGCGCCAGCGCCGATCCGAGATACGCGGGATCGACCGTCTCGGTCAGCGCCGTGGACAGCACCGCGGAGTCGCCGAGCGCCGTGAACCCGTACAGCGCGCCGACGGCCACGATGACCGGGGTCGGTGAGCGGATCAACCAGCCGAAGATGAGGGAGCACGCCGCGCTGGTGGCGGCGATCGACAGCAGCACCGCGCGGCGGCCCAGGCGATCGGAGAGGCGTCCCATGGACAGCGACGCCAGGAACGCCATCGCGTGGAACGCGGCCGCCACGTAGGCGCCACGCTGCGCCGCGCCCGCCGACATCGCCCCCACCGTCAGCGCGGCGGCGACGAAGGCCGGGGCCCACGTCGTCATGCCGATGAGCTCCCAGTTGTGCGCCATGTAGCCCAGGATGACCCGCATTGCACCACGGTTGCGCAGCACCGCCGTCCCGAAGCGAAGGCCTTCGCGGCGGGGATGGATGACGTTGGGCGTGGAGCGCAGCGCGAGCCACGCGATGGCCGCGCCGGCCACGGGTCCGCACGCGGTGGCCAGAAAGGCCAGCGGGTATCCGCCGCGGGCCAGCATCGCCCCCGACAGGAGCAGCGACGCCGTGTACCCCACCGAGGAACTGGCAATCAGCCAGCCCATGGCCGCGCCCCGCTGCCGCGGGCCGTAGCGCTCCGCGACCAGCATGATGCCGGTGGAATACATGCCGCCCTGTGTGAGCGCCACCAGCGTGAGGAGGACCAGGCCGGAGAGGTACGATCGCGCCAGCATCGCAAACGCCAGCGCGGTGACGGCGCTGCCCGCGGCGGAGGCCAGAAAGACTCGGCGGGCGCCGATCCGGTCGGCGAGCCACGAGAAGATCAGGAGGGAGAGTCCGTTTCCCAGGTGGAACCCGGTCGGGATTGATCCGGCGGCGGTGGCCGACATGTCCCATGCCACGCGCAGCACGGGCAGGCAGGCCGCGTACGTCATGAAGATCAGGGTGACGGAGGCGCGGACGGCGCAGAGCGACGGCAGCCAGGTGTCGCGGGTCACTCCGTCGTTGTTCGCTGGATGGCCGCGGCGTCCTTCAGTGCGGTATCATCTTCTTGACCGATGGCGGAGCGTGGTGCGCGGCGACGCGCGCAGAGGAGCCGAGATGACCGATCCCCAGAGCCGGCCGCGGCACGCCAATCGCCTGATCCACGAGACGAGCCCCTACCTGCTGCAGCACGCCCACAACCCCGTGGACTGGTACCCGTGGGGCGAGGAAGCGCTCCGCCGCGCCCGCGACGAGGATAGACCGATCCTGCTCAGCATCGGCTACTCCTCCTGCCACTGGTGCCACGTGATGGAGCGGGAGTCCTTCGAGGACGAGCAGATCGCGGCGCTGATGAACCGGCACTTCGTCTGCGTCAAGGTGGACCGGGAGGAGCGCCCGGACCTGGACGAGATCTACATGCAGGCGACGCTGGCCCTCAACGGCGGGCAAGGCGGCTGGCCCATGACCGTCTTTCTCACGCCCGACCAGCAGCCATTCTTCGCCGGGACCTACTTCCCGCCCACCGACATGCACGGCCGGCCGGGCTTCACCACCGTGCTGCGGCGCATCGCCGACCACTGGGCGCAGAACAAGGACACGGTGAAGGCGCACGCGGCCCACGTGAGCGAGCACCTGAGCCAGCAGATCCGGCTCGCGGCGCCGCTGCCCGTGGGCGCCGCCGAGTTGGACGCCGCCTTCGCGCAGTACGTGGAGGAGTTCGACCCGGTGCACGGCGGCTTCGGGCCCGCGCCCAAGTTTCCGCCGGCCACGGGATTGTCGCTGCTGCTGCGGCACCACCGCCGCACGGGCAACGAGCACGCCCTGCGCATGGTGGAGAAGACGCTGGAGGCGATGGCGCGCGGCGGGATGTACGACCACGTCGGCGGCGGATTCGCGCGTTACTCCACCGACGAGCGCTGGCTGGTGCCCCACTTCGAGAAGATGCTCTACGACAATGCGCTCCTGGCGAGGGTGTGCCTGGAGGCATTCCAGGCCACGACCAATCCGCTCTACCGCCGCGTTGCCACCGAAGTGCTCGACTACATCCTGCGCGAGATGACGTCGCCGGAGGGTGGCTTCTACTCTGCCACCGACGCCGACTCGGAGGGCGAGGAGGGCAAGTTCTTCGTGTGGACCCCCGACCAGATCCGGGAGGTGGTCGGGGAGGAAGAGGGGCGCCGGTTCTGCGCCTACTATGACATCACGCCTGCGGGCAACTGGGAGGGCAAGAGCATCCCCAACACGCCGCGCACGCTGGAAGAGGTGGCGGCGGAGATGGGGATCATGGCGGAGGAACTGCGGATGTCGCTGGACCGCTCACGCGCCAGCGTCTACGAGGCGAGACGCAAGCGCGTGCCGCCCGGGCTCGACGACAAGATCCTCACGGCCTGGAACGGCCTGATGATCGGCGCGATGGCGGAAGGCGCCCGCGTGCTGGGGGACCCGCGGTACCTGGAGGCGGCGGCGCGCGCGGCGGACTTCCTGCTGCGGGCGCTGCGGCGGCCGGACGGCGGCCTGCTGCGCACGTACCGGGCCGGGAAGGCCCACGTGGACGCGGTGCTGGAAGACTACGCCTACCTGTGTGAAGCGCTCATCGATCTCTATGAGGCGGGCAGTGCCACGCGCTACCTCCTGGAGGCGAAGCGGCTGGCGGAGCGCATGATGGAGGAGTTCGGCGCGGAGGACGGCGGGTTCTACAGCACGGCGCGCGATCACGAGCGCCTGATGGTCCGGTACCGGGAGGGTACCGATGGCGCGACGCCCGCGGCCAACGCCGAGGCGGCGTGGGCGCTGGCGCGGCTGTCCTTCCACGTCGACCGTGCCGATTTCCGTGAGGCGGCGAGCCGCGCGGTCATGGCCTACGGCAAGCTGATCGCGCGCTTCCCGCGCGCCTTCGCCAGGAGCCTGGCCGTGGTGGACTTCCTGCTGGAAGGACCGGTGGAGCTGGCGGTGATCGGCACGCCGGGGAAGGAGGACTACGAGACGCTGCGGTGCGAGATCGCGCGCCACCACCTGCCCAACCGCATCGTCGCCCTCCACGACCCGGCGGCGGGAGCGGACGTCGCGGGCGCCAGCGGCGCGCCCGCCGGCGAGGCGCCCGCCTTGCCCCTCCTTGCCGGCAAGGGCCTGGTCGACGGTCGCGCGGCCCTCTACGTCTGCCGCAACTACG
>JACQTN010000024.1 GCA_016210785.1 Armatimonadota bacterium | reverse complement strand
TGCCAGCGCACGGCAAAGAACAGGATGAGCATGATGCCCAGCCAGAAGATGGGGACGGACTGGCCGATGAGCGCCATCACCCGCGTGAGGGCGTCCAGCAAAGAGTCGCGGTAGACGGCGGAGAGGATGCCCAGCGGCAGCGACATGAGCAGCGCGATCAGCAGGCCCACCCCGGCCAGCTCCACCGTCGCCCGGAAGTGCCGGCCGATCACGATCGCCGCGGGCTCGCGGTAGCGGAGCGACTCGCCGAAGTCGAAGTGGATGAAGGCGCGCCGCATGTACTCGGCGTACTGCACCACCAGCGGCCGGTCCAGCCCCAGCTGGCGGCGCATCAGCTCCACCTGCTCCGGCGAGGCCCGCTCCGAGATGTAGAGCAGCACCGGGTCGCCGCTCAGGCGCATGAGGAAGAAGACCAGGGTCACCACTCCGACGATGACCAGGAGGGAGGCCAGAAACCGCTGCGCCAGGTAGCGATACATCGGTCTTACCGCGGCGGTCCAGCCGCCACCCCGCGCCCCCCGCGCGGATCTGACGCGGGGTACAGGACCCGGGCGTCCGGGTCGATCCCCACCGCGGCGATGCGCCCCATGTAGGTGCTCGTCCGCACCTCCCAGCCGCGCGCCGCCAACGCTTCCGCGGTGACCTCGTCAAGGCCGGGCTCGGCGAAGAGGATGCCGGCCTCCTCCGCGTGGATGCGGGGCACCGCCACCGCCTCCGCGGGCGTCATGCCGTGGTCCACCATGTTGACCACCGACTGGACGATCGCCGAGATCAACCGGCTGCCGCCGGCGGCGCCGGTGGCCAGCACCGGGCGCCCGTCCCGGAAGAAGATGGTGGAGCTGGCGCCGCCCGACCCCTTGCCGGGCGCGATGGACTGGCGCCGGCCGGGGACGGGATCGAACTGGCCCAGGAAGTTGTTGTAGAGAAAACCGAGCCCGGGAGTGACGACGCCCGACGACCCCGTGGACCCCGTGGAGGTATTGAGGCTCACGATCAGCAGGTCCTCGTCCACCGCGGTGATGTGGGTGGTGCCGCGCCCCATGCCACCCTTGGGGATTCCCCGGGAATCGTCCGCGCTCGCCGCCCGCGGCGTTTCCGCGCCGCCGGGCATCTCCCGCAGGATCCTCGCGTACTGCTCCGCGGCGTGCTCCCGGCTGATCCACGGCTCCAGCGGCACCTCCACCACGGCCGGATCGCCCTGCCAGACGGCGGCGTCGCCGAAGGCGGCCGCCAGCACCCGCGCCACGAGATCGAGATATGCGGGGCCGTTCCAATGAAGCGCGGCCTGGTCGGAGTGCTCCAGGATGCGCAGCATCTCGATGACGGTCGGACCCGCGCCGGGAGGCGGGCAGGACGCCAGGGTGAGCCCGCGGTAGGATCCCCACACCGGCGGGCGCTCGCGGACGCGGTATCCCCGCAGGTCGTCCCACGTGAAGAGCCCGCCGTTGGCTTCCATGTCGCGCGCGATGCGCCGGCCGGTCTCGCCTTCATAGAACTCGCTGGCGCCGCGCTCGCCGATGCGCTCCAGCGTCCGGGCCAGGTCCGGCAGGGTAATGCGATCGCCCACGCGGTAGCCACCGCCATCCGGTTTGAGGTAGACTTGTCGCGCCTCCGGCGTGGTGTGGAGCTTGGTGAAGACGTCGGGTACGCCGGGGCCCGGCTCCCGGGATCGCCACGCGCGCGCCGCCACGTGGTCCACCGCGTAGCCGTCGCCGGCCAGCCGCGCCGCGGGGGCCACCACCTCCTGCCAGGTGACGCGGCCGCTGCCGTGGCGGCGGAAGCCCTCTCCGAGCCCGCGCACGAAACCGGGGACCATGATGGACCCGTAGCCCATCTGGTTGATGTCGCCCTCCACGAGGAAGCGGCCGACCCGCTCCGCCCGGCCGCGCGCCAGCGGCTCGAAGACGGACGGCGTGGCCAGCGACCCGATGGTGACGGGCGCCTCGATCATCACGGTCTCCCGCGTGCGGGGATCGTAGACGCAGAAGAACGCGTCACCGCCCAGGCCGCACATGAGGGGGTTGACCACGGCCTGGGCGAACGCGGCCGCCACCGCCGCATCCATGGCGTTGCCGCCGCGGGCGAAGATCAACTCGCCCGCGGCGGCGGCCAGTGGCTCGGGACAGGTCAGCGCGTAGGCGTGACGTGACACGGAAGGCTCGAGTGAGCGGCTCAGGCGCGCACCGCGTCCAGGAAGCCGCGCCCCATCTGGCGCAGCATGGCGTGGACACCAATGGAGATGAACCGCGCGCCCCGTGCCAGCGCCTGCCTGGCCTCCTCGGCGTTGGCCACGATGGCGTCCAGCACTTTGCCCGACGCCACCACCTGCTGCTCGGCGCGGCGGATGATCTTCTGCACCTCGGGGTGCCCGGAGTTGCCCGGATACCCCATGGCCATGGCCAGATCGCCCGGCCCGAACGCGATGATGTCCACGCCTTCCACCCGGCAGATCTCCGGGAGGTTTTCAAAACCCTCCGGCTCCTCGATGAGCGGGATCACCAGCGTCTCCCGGTTGGCCTGCTCGAAGTATTGGACCGACGTCTGGGTGAGCCCGAAGTTGGCCGCGCGGCTCTGGCTGCCCGCGCCCCGGCGGCCCAGCGGGCGGTAGCGCACGGCATTCACGATCCGCCTGGCGTCTTCCGCAGTGTTGACGTGGGGCACCATGACGCCCATGATCCCGATCTCCAGGTAACTGAGGATCTGGGCGGAATCGTTGGCGGAGACCCGCATGATGGGCACCACGCCCGCGGTCTCACACGCCCGCACCAGGTGCGCGGCGTTGTCCACGTCCATGGGCGAATGCTCGTTGTCCAGCCAGACGAACTCGAAGCCCAGGTGGCCCATGAACTCCAGCAGGTCCGGGGAGGGGAAGCTGGTGTAGAATCCCCACGAGGGCTGACCGGCCATGACCTTGGCTTTGACGGCGTTGGGCCGCATGGCTACTTCACCGTCGCGCCGTACATGCCGTAGTTATCGGTGCCCGGGATCGGCTTCCACTGCAGCCGGTTGTTCACGCCGTAGATGTTGGCGATCTCCACGCCGAACAGCCACGGCGCCTCCTCCATGATGACGTCCAGCAGTTTGGAGTAGGTCGCCTTGCGGCGGCTGGCATCGGTGGTGCTGCGGCCTTCCCGGAAGAGCCGGGTCACCGTGGCGTCGTTCCAGTAGATGCCGCGCCGGTCGGGCTCGAAGTGCAGGGCGATGTCGTCGAAGTCGCGGAAAATGTTCAGGTAGCCAAACAGCCCCAGCCTGACCTGCCGGCCGCGGTAGCGCCGCAGGTACTCGCCCCACTCATAGGTGCGCAGATCCACCCGCACGCCGACCTGCTGCAGGTAACCCGCCACCGCCTGCGCCAGCTCGCGGTCACGGAAGTAACGCCCGTTGGGGCTCTCCATGGTCACCGCGAACCCGCTGGCGTAGCCCGCCTCCGCCAGCATTCGCTTCGCCCGCTCCACGTCGTAAAAGTAGCGCACCACGGACTTGTACCCGAAGACGTGGGGCAGGATCGGGGACGGAGCCTTGCGGGCGTTGCCGCCGAAGACGGCCTTGCTGATGGCGTCCCAGTCGATGGCGTAGTTGAGCGCCTGCCGGACCCGCTTGTCCTTGAACGGGCCGTCCCACGCGTACATCAAGAAGAAGAGGATGCGCCCGCTGGGCGCCCGCTCAATCCGGAGATTGGGAGCGTTCTCCACGGTCCTGATCTGGTCCGGCGGGACCGCCTCCACCAAGTCCACCTCGCCGGCCCGCAGCGCGGCCACGCGCGTGGAAGCCTCGGGAATGGTGCGGTAGATGACGCGCTGGATCTTCGTCGTTCCCCGGTAGTACCCGTCGAAGGCATCCAGCACCACCCGGTCGTTGGGCACCCATTCCGTGAACTTGTACGGTCCGGAGCAGACGGGCTTCTTGCCGAACTCCTTCTCCCCCATGCGCTCGAAGGCGCGCTTGCTGATCACGAAGACGAAGGGCATCTGGTTGACGAAGGGCACCAGGGGCACCTTCAGGTTGATGCGGAGGGTGTATGGATCCGGGACCTCGCTGGACGCGATGATCGGCGCGAAGTCGGCGTCCATCGCCGACTTCGTCTTGGGATCGATGATGCGGTCCAGGGTGAACTTGGCGTCCTGCGCCGTGACCGGCGTGCCGTCGTGGAACTTCACGTCGCGGCGGAGCTTGAAGACGTAGGTCTTGGGGTCCTCCGCCTTCCAGGACTCGGCGATCCTGGGCTCCAGCCGGCCGCCTTCGCCGAATACCACCAGCGTGTCGCACACGTTCAGGAAAACGCTGGTGTGCACATTGTAGGCGTCGATGGTGGGATCGCCGGTCAGGATGTCGGCGCCCCGGGCGATCACCACCTGGGAAGCCGGGCGGGCGGTCTGCGCCGGCAGCGTGCCGCCCAGCGCGAAGACCAGCAGCGCCGACAGCACGGCATACCTCGACAGACGATGCGTCATGGTGTCCCTCCTCTGCGTGGGATGGCGATGCGTCTGCTCGAACCTCCAGGAAGCGCTGCGCGCGTCCCGCTTTGCCAGTCGGCCAGGAGGTCGACGCGGAAGAACTCGGGAGATGGGCGCCAGGCCCGGGCCCCACAGACTGTATTCGGGGCCGGCCCGCGCCTCCCCTCCCCGCGCGCGGGCAGGCGCGGGTACGCGCGAAGAACAATTCTCGCCACGGCGGGATAGTGGGTAAATTGTGGACCCTTGAACGCGTGGCCCAGGTAATCTGGAAGGTTTGCCATGTGCGCTGTCCCCTCCCTCAGACGTGGCGGCTGTTGCGCCAATTGGGCTGGACTCACCAGCGCCCCGCCCGCCGGGCACGGGAGCGCGACGAGGCTGCCATCGCACGCTGGGTCCGCACGTCCTGCCCGCTGATAAGAAAAAGCCCAGCGGCTGAACGCGGCCCTGGTCTTTCTCGACGAGAGCGACTTTGCCCAGGGCCCCCCAATCCGCGCGACCTGGGCTCCCAAAGGCCGCACACCCCTGGCAGTGGAACCGTTCAACTGGCAGCATCTGTCGGGCATTGGCGCTGTCCTGACATCTCCCACCGGCCGGCGTGCCCGGTGGTTCCTCAGTTTGCACCCCGGCGCCATCCGCAGCGAGCATGTCGAGCGCCTTCTCGCCCCGTTGCGGCGTCACGTCCAACCGTCCTTATATCCGCCAAGAGCCTCAGCACCGTCCCCTTGGCTACGCCCGTCATGCGGCGGGTAGCCCTGATGGAGTTCCCCTCGACCAGGGCGCTTACCACTTGGGTTCGCTGCCTTCGATCCGGCCTGTTCATGGCCCTAGTATACTTGAGCGTTCATGCATTGTCACTATATGATATTCGCCACTTCGTCTTATAGACGAAGTCCATTATTGACAAGTTCCAATTCCGGGCGTAGGATTGTCTTGTGGAGATCAGATTCGCAGACGATGACTTAGCTCGGCTGGAGACCGACGAAGGGCATCGCGGAGGGCACAGTCAGGTGGTCGTCAGGGCCTTCCGGATGCGGATGCAGCAGATTCGAGCTGCGCCTGATGAGCGGACGTTCCACCAGCTAAGGTCGCTCCGGTTCGAGAAGCTCAAGGGGAACCGGGCCGGTCAGTACTCGATGCGATTGAACGACCAATGGCGGCTTATCCTTAAGTTCGAGGGGAAAAGCCCAGACAAGGTAGCCGTTATCGTAGGTATCGACGATTACCACTGAGGAGGCAGAGATGCAGAGAGTGGCGCCGGCAGAGGCATTCCCCCCGGGGGAGTTCCTCCGCGAGGAGCTGGAGGCGCGAGGGTGGACTCAGGCCGATTTGGCTGAGATCCTTACGGTTTCGCCTCAGCATATCAATGAGATCATCAACGGGAAGAGCTCCATCACGCCCGAAACGGCCAAGGCACTCGGTGCTGCATTTGGCGTTGACCCCCGGTATTGGATGAACCTCGAAAGTATCTATCAACTTTGGCGCGTCCGGACGGCGGCAGGCAGTAACAACATCGAGCGTCGTGCCAAGCTCTTTGTGAAGGCACCCGTCAGGGAGATGATCCGCCGTCATTGGATCGAAACCTCGAACAGCGTCGATGTGTTGGAGAAGCGCGTCCTGGATTTCTTCGAGATCAGTAGCCTCGACGAGGAAGCCATAGTCTGGTCCGCCGCGCGAAAGAGTACGTCATACGCTTCCGTTACACCACTGCAGCGGGCGTGGCTATTCCGTGCGCGGCAGCTTGCAAGGGCAGTTCAGGCAGCCCCCTTTAGTAAAGTGTCTTTTCAGAGAGCCATGCAGACACTAAAGACGCTGCTGTGGAACCGTGAGGATGTCCGTCATGTCCCGAAGGTTCTGGCTGAGGCGGGAATTCGCTTTGTTGTAGTCGAGCATCTTGAGCAGACCCGCATCGATGGCGCATGTCTCTGGCTTGAGAAGAAGTCTCCCGTTGTCGCGTTGTCCTTACGCTACGACCGCATCGATGCTTTCTGGCATACCTTGATGCATGAGTTGGGTCACGTCCAAGAACGCCACGGACTCGAAGGGTATGCCCCCTTAGATGTCGAGTTGCTGAGGGAAAGTAGAATTGCAGAGAAGGACGGGCCCCAGGAGGAGAAAGACGCCGACCAATTCGCGGTGGAATTCCTGATCCCTCAGAGGGACCTTGACCACTTCATTCGTCGGGTACGTCCTCTCTACTCTGCAACCAAGATCACCGGCTTCGCCGCGCTACAGAAAGTGCATCCCGGAATTGTTGTCGGCCAACTGCAGCATAGGGGCGAAATCGGCTACACGTATCACAGGAGGATGCTGGAGAAAGTCCGTAGCATCGTCACGCAATCGGCCCTTACAGACGGATGGGGACACACTCCTCCCGCAGGGCTTTAGGAGAGCAAGACCGTGAGAAGACAACTGCACCATAGCCCGAAGGAAATGCAGCAGATCGCCAACCAGTACATGCAGTCAGGCGAGCCCTGGCCTGCCACGGCACGCCAAATCGCGGAATGGGCCATTCGCAACAAGCTCTGGGCTCCGCGGCCTGCATCGATAATTGAGCAGTGCGCGGAGCTGCTATCTCGGGCGATGCGGGAGGAGTACATTACTGACCCACAGGGCAGGACCGTCCGCGCAAAACACGTTGTACCGATGGAGAAGAACGATGAGCAGCTCAGGCTGTGGGCAGACATTCGGACCGCTACGCGTGACCACATGGAAATCGCGTTCGCACAGCGGCGGCAGCAGATCGTCGGCGACTGCCGCCAGTTGAAGGTAGATGTTGACAGTTACAACCAGAACGCCAATCCAGACCGGGACAGACCGATCCAGATCGAGTTCGACTTCACGTATGACCTTCAGGAGATCGAGGCACTAGCCGCCGTCCGCTAGACCAACGCACCCGCGCAGCCTTCCGGGCGATCTCGGCGCGTTCGTGTGGGCTGAGCTTCTGGGCGCGCGCTTTCCCCCCTTTTTGTCCGCCGAGCCGACCCAGGGCAACCGCGTGAGGGTTCTTCTTCGGTCGCCCCTGTGTTGTCGGCTGCCCGGTAGCCTCGGACACGACTTGAGCCGCTAGTCGGTTCACGTCCGAAGGCTTGTTGGTCTTGCGTGAGCGCTTAGGCACACCTTCAGTATGGCACGGCTCGGCGATTCCCGCCAGTCTTCCCTGATTTCAAACTGACCCACTACCCGCGCGGCGGCGGGGCCGGGAATAATCCGGCGCCGACCGCCGTTCCTAACAAGCGAGTCCCAAATCCAGACAGGGAAGAAAAGGGGGGAACCACAATGCGCGTGTTGCTGGCTGCCGTGCTGATCATCACCGCGACCCTGGTCGCGGCGTCTGGTGCCTTCGCGGGCAACGACGACCTCAACACCCGGCCTCTGGACGGCCACACCGGCTTCGTCCTGAGCCTCCAGAGCGGCTCCATCATCGTGGCGGCGACGCCGACGTCCATGGAGAAGAACCGGCTCGATCCGCGCTAGGACATCAACAGGCACTCCGGCGGAGGCGCCGAACACCGCGCCTCCGCCGGAGTGCAGCGAAGGTCACCGCACCGGATCCGTCCGCGGATCGAGATCCAGTTACCCGGCCTCAAGGTGTTTCGCTTCTGGCACATTTCCGACACAGCTTCGGAGCACCCAAATCTCCGTGGCCGCGGGAAGGACCTCCGGCGGGCACGCGATCTCCGCACCCATCCTCCGCACGGTCCTCTGGGTCGCCAGCCAACCGTCCGCGGGACGGAGCGTCGACTCCTGCGCGGTCAGCCCGGGAATCAGATAGTGCACGGGGATGACGACCCTGGGCCGGATCCGTGCGACCAGGGTGTCGACCTCCCGGTAGGTCAGCAGGTGGCAGGAGTCGTCCACCGTCACCATCAGCACGTCCACGGGACCGATCCGGGCCAGCGCCTCCGCGGGGATTCCCATCCGGTTGTCGCCGATGTGCAGGAAGCGCACGCCCGCGATCTCCACGCCGAACATCACGTTGCGCATGCCCTGGCCACCCCACGGCCCGGCGTGCACGTCCTCCACGCCCCGGATGACGGCCTCCCCGTGGCGGAACTCGCCCGGGAGCCGCAGGATTGAAGCCGTGGTGGGGAGTCGGTCGGTGGCATCGTGGTCGAAGTGGGCGTGGGTGACCAGGGCGAGATGGCAGTGCAGCCTGGGGAACTCGCGCAAAAACCAGGTGCGGTGGCGCGGGTTGCGGTAGGGATCGATGAGGAGGCGCAGGCCGGGCGTCTCCCACAGGAAGGCGCTGTGCCCGTAGTAGCTCAGGGTGAGTCCGCGCACCATCGTGCTCTCCCATGGCCGCGCGGCGCCGGTCTCCGGCCATGCCCTGCGGGTGATCCGCCGCGCGGCAGCTCTGGCTCCCAGCGTGGGAGTTGTCCCCGGCCTGGCGTGGCTCCTGCTGGGCCCGGCGCCGGGACCCGGGCGTGCCACCACCCAGGGGGCCCGGCAACCTCGTTAAATCCCTATCCCGGCCGAATCGACACCTGACGGGACGCCCTGCGCAAGGTGGAAGCGGCGATGGAAGAGTATCTTGGGTACACGCCGGAAGGCGCGGACGGATGCTGAGGCGGTGGAGCGCCACGGCGGAGGCGGTGGATCATGCCTGACGGAGGCGTCACGCGGAAGATCGGCGATTGCACGCTGTCGCTGGTGCAGGGCGACATCACGCAGCAGAAGGTGGACGCCATCGTCAACGCCGCCAACAGCCGGCTCATCGGCGGCGGCGGGGTGGACGGCGCCATCCGGCGCGCGGGCGGGCCGGCCATCGAGGAGGAGTGCGCCAGAATCCGCGCGGAGCGCGGCGGGTGTCCCACGGGCACGGCGGTCATCACCACCGGCGGGAACCTGCCCGCGCGCCGGGTCATCCACGCGGTGGGGCCGGTGTGGGAGGGGGGAAAGAAGGGCGAGCCGGACCTGCTCGCCTCCGCCTACCGCGCCAGCCTCACGCTCGCCGCCCAGCACCGCATCCGCACCATCGCCTTCCCCTCCATCAGCACCGGGGTCTACGGTTACCCGGTGGCGCAGGCGGCGCGCCTGGCTCTGCGGACCGTGGTGAACGCGCTGAGGGAACTGTCATTCGATGAGGTCAGGTTCGTTCTCTTCTCGGACGCTGACTTCAAGACCTACGCGGAGGCGCTGCGGGAGATCCTGTCCGAAGCTGGCTCCATCAAGGTTTGAGGGGGTGGTCCAGCCGCTGCGGCCTGGCCAGCAGATCTTTCCACGGGTCGCCCCGCCGCCTGACCAGATCCGGCGCGGTCTCCATGGTGAACGCCAGCGGGTCGATTCCCCGACCCAACTCCTCCCACGTGAGCGGCATCGACACCGTCGCCTGCGGCGTCGGCCTCACGCTGTAGGCGCCGGCCAGCGTGGCACCCAGGCGGTTCTGGTTGTAGTCCAGGAACACCTTCCCCACCCGCTGCTCCACCGCCCACGCCGTGGTCACCTTCTCCGGATGGCGCGCCGCCAGGTACCGGGTGAGGGTCTTGGCGAAGGCGTGGGTCTCCTCGAAGGTGTAGCGGCGGGCGATGGGGACGAAGATGTGCAGGCCGGTCTTCCCGCTGGTCTTCACGAAGCTCTCCAGCCGCAGCGAAGTCAGGACCTCGCGCAGCAGCAGCGCCGCCTCCAGCGCCGCGTCAAACCCGCGCCGCGTGTAGTCGGGATCTTTCTCGCCCCTGCCCGTGGGAAGCTTCCCATCGGGAAAGATGTACGGATCGATGTCCAGCACGACGAAGTCGGGCAGGTTCAGCACGCTACCCCGCAGCGCTTCCTCCGAGACCGCGAAGTCTGTGGACCCGGCCTCCGGGAGTGGCGACCGCCGGGCGGGGGTGATGCGGCTGAACCAGGCGTGCATCTCGACGCAGGCCAGTTGCGCCAGCCACAGCAACGTGAAGACGTCGCCGCCCACCGGCGCGGACAGGCGCTCCTTGCTGCTCTCGGTCCAGATGTCGACGAGACGCACGAAGGACGGCGCGTCCGGATAGTTCTTCTGGTAGAAACTTGGCCCCGCGATACCGTCGGGGAAGCGGCGCAGCGTGAGCGGGCGGCCGCGCAAGTAAGGCAGGATCGTCTCGCTCACCGCGAGATAGTAGCGGATGAGATCGCCTTTCGTGTAGCCGCGCTGCGGCCAGAAGACCTTGTCCAGGTTCGTGAACTCGACCGGCACTCCCGCCGCGGCCAGCGCCTGTCCCACGGAGCGCGCATCCCCGGGGGCGGCAGCCACCGCCTCCGGTCTGGGCCCCGGCGCGCGGGCCCCTCGCATCTTTGTCCCGGCCCCCGGGTTCCGCGTGTCCCGGGCCCCCGCACGTTCACGCGCTGCCCGACCTCGATCCTCTGCACGCCCGCCGCCCTTCACGTGCGCTTTCGCACTACCCGCGCCCTCGCCGTTGGGGGCGCCCGGACCCCGGGATGGGCTCCCGCCGCCGGACACTACGGGCCGTTCCAACCGCACCTGGTGGGCCGGCCTGTCGTCGCGCAGCCCGCGGTACACCGGAAAGCGCAGCAGCCCGTCGGCGGTCCACCCGCCGTGCTCCACCTCTGCCACCAGTTCCGGCCGCACCCACGCCGGCGGCGCGTTGGTGGGCGGAACCTCCGGGAAGGGACAGGCGTCCTGCCGGCGCGCCTGCAGCAGCGCGAAGACACGGCGCAGCTCCGAGTCGGTGAAGCCGCCGCCGGCATGGCCGATGTACCGCAGCGTGCCGTGGTCGTCATAGGCGCCGAGCAGCAGCGCGCCGAACGTCTTCGCCCGTGCACGCTGCCCTTTGGTGTATCCCGCCACCACCGCCTCGAGCCGCTGCTTGACCTTGATCTTCACCCAGTGGGCCGTGCGTTTGCCGGGCTCGTACGGGCGGTCGGCGCTCTTGGCGATGACGCCCTCGATCCCCAGACGGTGCGCGGCATCGTAGAACGCCCGTCCCGCGGCCGGCTCCGCCTGCGACAGGCGCACGGTCCGATGCGATGGCAGCAGCGCCTCCAGCACCTTCCGCCGCTCCACCAGCGGCCGCTCCATGAGCAGGTGCCCGCCGACGTAAAGGAGATCGAAGACGTAGTAGACGATGGGCGGCTTCGGCGCCGCGCGCGGGGTGTTCGCGCCGTCGCCGTGGAGGCGCGCCTGCAGCAGTTGAAACTGCGCGCGCCCCCGGGAGTCGAGGGCAACGATCTCGCCGTCGAGAACCGCGTCGGGGAGGTCGAGCGCATACAGCGCTTCCACGACCTCCGGGTACTGCGCGTTGATGGCCAGGCCGCCGCGGCTGCGCAGCGTCACCTGTTGCTCGGCGTCCTGCCGGCGGAGGTGGGCGATGGCGCGGATGCCGTCCCACTTGATCTCGAAGAGCCAGCGCGGATCGTCAAATGGCTCGTCGCGCGTCGTGGCCAGCATCGGGCTGATCTTTGAGGGGAAGGACTCGCCGCCGCGCGCCGGGAGGCCGATGGCGCGCAGCGCGCGCCGCAGCGCGTCTTCCGCACGCCGGCCCGGCGCGCCGGGTTTCCTTGATGCGGACGCCGGATCGCCCGAGAGCCATCGTGCCGACGCCTCTGCTTTGATCTGCTCGATGGTACGGCCCGTCTTGACCGACACCGACGGCGAGGGCATCGTCCATCCTGACACCGCGTCGCCGTCGGACTTCTTGAAGATCAACCACTGCGCCTTGTCCCCCGGCTCCGCGTCAGCGCCGGCGACCCGCGCCGCGCCGCCGCGGGCGGGCATGCGCGTGCGGACCATGTGGAACTCGCCGCGCACCTTCTCGCCCTGCAGCCGGAGGGTGAGCTTGCCTTTGGCGTAGGCCGCCGCGGGATCGCCCTCCAGGCACTCGTAGGTGCCCGCGTCCCACACCATGACCGTGCCCGCGCCGTAGTTGCCCTCCGGGATCACGCCCTCGAAGTCCACGTACTCGAGCGGGTGATCCTCCACGGCCACGGCCAGGCGCTTGTCCCGGGGATCCATGCTGAGCCCCTTGGGCACCGCCCACGAGCGCAGCACGCCTTCCATCTCCAGGCGGAAGTCCCAGTGCAGACGGCGAGCGTGGTGCTCCTGGATCACGAAGCGGGAGAGCGCGCCTCTGCGCGGCGCGGGGGCGGGACGCGCAACCCCGCTGGGTTCGGGGGTGCGATCAAACGCCCTCTTCCGGGCGTATTCATCGAGCCCCGAGGGCCGTACTGGCATCCTCCCACCGCGTCACAAGCGATGATGCGAGTACAGGGGTTGGCCCCTTCACACCGAGTCGCACACGCCGGCCAAGGGTCTCCCCCGGTCGCGAACAAAATGAAGGCTGGAGTGGCGCAAAGCGACTCCAGCCAACCTTGCAGGCTAGCGATGGCGCTCGCGCATGGCGGCCACCCGCGCCGTGGAGGCGGGACGCGCTTCCCGTACCTCGCGGGCCTCTCGTGCCCTGCGAGCCGGCCTCTCCTTCTTGGCCATCTGGAGGCTGCGGCGCAGCGCGTCCATCAGGTCCACGACCTTCTCTTCCTGCCGGGCCGGCGCCGCGGCCACGGCCTCGCCCTCTACCTTGGCCTGGATGACCTTCTGCAGCGCGTCGCGGTACCCGTCCTGGAACTCCTCCGGCCTGAACTCGCCGGCCAGCCCCTCGATCAACTGCATGGCCATCTTCTTCTCGTTGGGGTGGAGCTTGGCTTCGACCGGCAGCTCGGGGATGTCCTTGACCGCGCGCACCTCATCCGCGTAGAACAGCGTGGACATCACCAGAGCGCCGTCGTGGGGACGGACCGCCACCAGGTGCTCCTTCTCCTTGATGACCACCTTGCCCACCGCCACCCTGCTGGCCTCGCCCATGACCTCGTGGAGGAGGCGGAACGCCTTGGCGCCGCCTTCGTCCGGCGCCAGGTAGTGGGACTTCTCCACGTAGATGGGGTTGATCTCCTGCGGATCGACGAAGGCCACGATGCTCACGGTCCCCGCCGTCTCCAGCGGGACGTTGTCCAGCTCCTCATCGGTGAGGGTGACAAACTTCCCCTTGGCGTACTCGAAGCCCCGCACCACGTCGTTCCACTCCACGATCTCGTTGTGGTGGGGGCAGAAGCGCTTGTTTTGAATGGGCGTCAGGCAGGACTGGTGGAGGAGGCGGAAGCGCACGTCCTTGGACTCGGTGGCGACGTACAGCTTGACCGGAATGGTGACCAGGCCAAAGGTCAGGTGTCCCTTCCAGATCGGACGCACCGATGCCACCTCCACGTACAGACTGGCGTGTTGATATGCCCACCAGCCCAGTGACGCCCTACAAGTGTGGTTCGCTTTCTCACACTTCCTGTCTCAGCTTCGCAGCAGCGGGGCCGGGGCGTACTATTATACTCCCGCATACGTGTGTGCGGTATACGAGCACACGTTCGATATGGGCCGGGCGGGGCGCCGGCCCCGGGCAGGAAGCGGCCGGCGCCCCGCCCAAGAGAAAGGCAACGACACACCACGGAGGGATGCGGGTGCTGCTCGCGGACAAAAAGGCGCTGATCATGGGGGTCGCCAACAAACGCAGCATCGCGTGGGGCATCGCCCAGGGGTTCCGGCGGGAAGGCGCCGAACTGGCCTTCACGTACCAGAACGAGCGACTGAAGGACAATCTGATGGAACTGCTGCGGGAAGTGCCCGGCGGGGAGAGTGCACCCACCCTGCCCTGCGACGTGCAGCAGGACGACCAGGTGGCGGAAGTTTTCCGCGCCCTGGGCGACCGGTGGGGCAAGCTCGACGTGGTAGTTCACTCTCTCGCTTTCGCGGACCGGGAAGACCTCAACCGCGCTTTCTCCGAGATCTCCCGCAAGGGCTACACCCTGGCGCTGGATATCAGCGCCTACTCCCTCATCTGCTGCGCGCGCGCGGCGAAGCCGCTGCTCCAGGCCTCTGGCGGCGGCAGCATCATGACCATGACCTACAACGCCGTGGAGCGGGTGGTCCCCAGCTACAACGTCATGGCAGTGGCCAAGGCGGCACTGGAAACCGGCGTGCGCTACCTGGCCGCCGAGTTGGGCCCGGCCAACATCCGCGTCAACGCCATCTCGGCGGGACCGCTCAAGACGCTGGCGGCCAGCGCGGTGCGCGGGATCTCGCAATTCCGCGACGTGGTGGAAGAAAAAGCCCCGCTGCGCCGCAACATCACCCAGGAGGACGTGGGCGACGCGGCCGTCTTCCTGGCCAGCGATCTCTCCCGCGCCGTGACCGGGAACATCATCTTCGTGGACAGCGGCTTCCACATCATGGGGTTGACGCCGTAACAGGATCGGGCAAGGTTGGGTGAAGTGGCTTTGTGCCACTTCACCCTCCACCAAGTGTCCGGCCGGGGGAGGCCCT
>JACQTN010000288.1 GCA_016210785.1 Armatimonadota bacterium | reverse complement strand
GGGTGACAGAATCTCAGACCATTTACACGCCCCAGCGCATATATTGACAGGAGAGCTTATCTAGGATACCTTTGACGATGGAGTAAGTCCCTAGGGTAACGCCCGAGTGAGGGCGCTCTCGCAGCAGGAGCTTTCCGGTGATCTCGGGCTATTCCCAAAGGGCGCCCAATCCCCTCAGCGCTGGTGGCTGAGGGGTTGACTATTTGGAGGAGCTTGAGTCCGGGCGTTTGACTGATTGCTGGAACCGCTCGGCCTGTGGCGTACTGTTTGTAGAAGGTGTTGGACACGAAGTCGGCGATCTCCAGTAGCATGTCCGTGGCACTCGGCGTGATGGTGAAGGTAGCCGTAGTATCGGGGAAGCGCGTCCGCAGGTAGCGGAGGATCTCGTCGCGAAAACGCTGCCGGCCCAGGTAGCCGTGCTTGGCCTTGCGGCTGTCCAGAACCAGGCGAACGACCCGGTGCTGCTGGAGGGGAAGCGTGGCAAGGAGCCGCTTCGTCAGGTCCTCGTAGATCCGCTCGAACTCAAGGCCGCCCTTCCTGAAGTAGGGACTGGCCCGCCCGATCGGCAAGGTCCGTAAGTCCTGGGAGGCATTCAGGACCGTCGCATCGCGGTGCGCCAGGAGCGTAAAGGCCTTCGCGCGCAGGGGCTCGAATCGGCTATCCGTGGCGTGGATGCGCCGCTCCCTGGCATAGCGTTCCCGGACCTTCTTCCAGCGGCGCCGGAGCGCGGGTTCGTCGGTAACGGTGAAGCCATTGATGCTGATAAACAGGGGCTTGGAGCGGTCAGCGACGTTGTAGGACTCGTCGAGGTAGATAAACATGAGTAGGTTTGACGGTAGCGGTTCTACAGGGCGGGTGCAAATCCTGGTAAAGTGGCAGGGGCGAGGGTGGCATCGGCTAGGCTACTCGCCCTGGTCGAGGAGTTCCCGGAGCATCTCAAGAGACAGGGGGTTCTTCTGAAGAGAGGTTCGAAGATCTTTGATCAAGGTCCATCGAGACGCCGGTTGGCTCTTCGACCGGGACGATCGCCTCCTGAGCGGCCTGCCCCGTGTTGCCGCCGGGGTCGAAGGTGCCAGACTTCTGCAGGCGCTGCGCCGATGTCGGGTTCATCGCTGGTCCTCCGATCACGAGGGCATGCCGTCCGTGCTACCGCGTGACGGTGGTGCGCCTGTTCCGTGTGGTCGGCGTATCTCCCTGCGCCGGGCCGCGATCGTCCCACTCGCGCCCGACTGCAGCGCGGGCGGGATCGGCGGACGGATGGCCCGGCGTCAGCGGATGGCGCAGGATGGCACGCTGCAGGTCATCGATGACGACGTGGTCGTACAGGCGCGTGGAGGCGACCTCCCGATGGCGCAGGAGCTCCTGGATCTCCTCCAGCGGCACCCCGTTGCGGCGGAGCAGGGTGCCGAGGGTGTGCCGGAAGAGGTGGGGATAGAGGCGGCGTGTCATTCCGGCCCGCCGGGCCACCCGGACCAGCAGGTTCCGGAGCGCATGAGGGCTCATACGGGGGGAGGGTCCACGGCGCCAGGTCGCCACGCCGGGGAACACGGCGCGCCCCCCGCCGCGCCGGCGGGTGGGCAGGTAGGCCGCCAGGGCCGCCACAGCCACCGGATGGAGGGGGAGGAGGGCCTCCGTGCCCCCTTTGCCATCCCGGACGTGGACCGTGCCGCGGGCCAGGTCCACGTCCGCGACATCCAGGGCCAGTAGCTCACCACGGCGGAGGCCGGTCAGGGCGAGGAGCGCGACGACCGCGCGCTCCAGCGGGGTCGTGGCGGCGTCGAACACTTGCGTGAGCTCCTCGGCCTCCAGGAAAGTCGGGAGGCGACGGGGGCGCTTGGGCAGGATGAGCTTGCGCACGGGGTTGCGGACCAGGACTTCCGCCTGGTGGACCAGGTAGTCACACAGGGAGCTCAGGCTGTAGAGCCGCCGGCGGATGGAGGCGGGCCGGTACTGCCGGGTGTGGAGGAAGGCGAGATAGCCGCGCAGGACCTGCGCGGTCAAGTTCTCGACTTGTGGCGTGACGCCTCGGTCCGCCAGGTAGCGGGCAAAGAGGATGAAATCCCGGCGGTAGGCGGCCAGCGTGTGCGGCCGGGCCCCCTTCTCCACGTCCAGGAAGACCAGGAACTCGTCGACGGCCTGCGCCAGGGTCATGGCTGCACCTCCTCGGGGTGTGCGCGGCCCGCGTGTCCGCGGACCGGGGGTCGCGAGGAGGTGATGCACAGGCGCTCAAACGGCTAGGATGCGCGCAATGGCCTCGTTTGGTGTCCACGGGGACCGCCGCACGGCGCCGAGGGCGACGAGGTCCTGCCAGGAGGCGCCACGGTGTCAGCACCGTCCTGTGGCGTCCCCCGACGTTGGGACGGCAGGCGGTGGGGCAACGAGTGCGGACGTTCCCGGCCTCCGTGCGCCGGGATCCTGCGATGGCGCCAGGAGGCTTCACCGGGACGTCCCCCCCACCGTGCGCGTGTCCCCGGATTGCCTGCGTGTCCGCAACCAACCGGCAGGTGCGGCCCCTGCCGATGGAGCGAGGTCACCCACGGCGTGCGCCTGCCGCCCTGGAGGTGATGCACGGAGGCCAGAATGGCCACCGCGCACACGACAGCCCAGCTCACGACGCGCGCCGCAATGTCTGTGTCACCATGGAATGGATCGGCGGCCCGCCACCGTAGGAGGAGGTGGAGCGCTTCGTGGCGCAGGCGCACGGGACAGGTGCGTGAGGCCCCGCCGAAGTCGGGACGCGCCGCCTCCGTCCGGTACTGGCTTCCCGACCGGGTGAGGGTCTGGGTCCGCGTCATCTGGTTCTGGACCTGCACGACGTAAAACAGCGCAAGCCCCAACGTGACGCCCCTGAGCACGAGCAGCGCCGGATAGTGCCACCCGCGACGCCCGGTGTACCGCCGCGCGGCCAGCAGCGCGAGGGTCACCGGGAGCAGCACGAGGAGCAGGCGGCCGAACGGCGTGGCGGCGCCGCGCACGGACGCGGCGCCCATCAAGGCGCCGACGACCGTTCAGGGCAGGTAGGCGCCGATCGCGCCAGAACCGCGCCGGCACCGGCCAGAGGACCGCCGACACGCCCGCGGCGCGCAGTCCGCGCCTCCGATCGCTGATCCACGCCGCGAGACTTCCTCATCCGGGGCACCTCGACTGCCGTCCAGGTGTTGCACGGACACGCCCCCCGGCTCCTCCGAGCCCCGCGCGGTAGCCCAACACCCCGCGTCGCTCCGGCCCGCGTGTCTCCCGCATCTGCCTGCCGCGTTCCCCCCAGAGCCGTGCCCGCGCCTTCTCCTCCTTCCTGTTCCTGGCCGCGGCGAGCAGCGCTGGCGCCCGCGCCTTGACACCGCCCGGAGTGCCCGTTTAGAGTATCATCGAATAGACTGACGAGTCGGTTTAAACACCTGGCGCCCGCGCAGAGCGGGTCCGGACGGATTCCCAGACACGGGGGACCGCCGGTGTGGGACCGCAGACGCGCGGGCCAGGAGGAGCATCGCGCCATGCCCCGGATCCCCAAATGGCGCAAGAGCCATCCTGAGGCGCC
>JACQTN010000294.1 GCA_016210785.1 Armatimonadota bacterium | reverse complement strand
GTTCCTGCGGTCCATCTTCGTGGTCTCCGACTTACTGGACGAGCAGGAGGCGGCGCTGCGCGAGGTGGAGGACGCCATCGCGGAAGTGATGGAGACCACCCAGCCGGTCGAACTCTCCCCGCAGAACAGCTACGTCCGCCGGGTGCAGCACCAGCTCGTCCAGAGTTACGGCCTGGGCTCGGAGAGCAAGGGGGACGAGCCCTTCCGGCGCGTCGTGATCTATCCAGCCTAGCGCTCCCGATGGCGGATCGCCGCGGGTTGTTCATCACCATCGAGGGGCCGGAGGGCGCCGGCAAGACCACCCAGGCGCGGCTCCTGGCGGCCCACCTCCAGCGGCGCGACCCCACCGTGCTGCACACGCGCGAACCGGGCGGCACCAGGATCGGGGAGCGCATCCGTCAAATCCTTCTCGATGCGGATCACCGGGAGATGGCGCGGGTCACGGAGATGCTGCTGTTCGCCGCCGCCCGGGCGCAGTTCGTGGCGCAGGTGGTCCGCCCCGCGCTGGAGGCCGGACGGCTCGTCCTGTCGGAGCGCTACGTGGACGCGTCGCTGGCGTATCAGGGCCAGGGCCGCGGGCTGGGGATGGAGACCGTGGGCCGGGTCAACGAGGTGGCCACGGGCGGGCTGCGGCCGGACCTGACCATCCTCCTGGACATCGACCCTGCGGTGGGTGTCCGGCGCGCCCGCGCCACGCCCGGCAAGGAAGGGCAGGTGGGCCGGGGCGACCGAATGGAGCAGGAGGACCTGGACTTCCACCGGCGTGTGCGGGAAGGGTTTCTGGCGCTGGCCCGTGAAGACCCTGAGCGGATCGTGGTGATCGACGGGCACGGAGATCCGCCGGATGTCCACGCGCGGATCGCGCGCGTGGTCGAGCGCTTCCTCCAGGAGAGGGGGTGGCCGCCATCAAGCTGATTCTCGCCATCGTCCAGGAGAGGGACTCCCGCCGCTTGATCGATGGACTGATGGAGAAGGAGTTTCAGGCCACCGTCCTGGCCAGCACCGGCGGCTTCCTCCGCGAAGGCAACACGACGATCCTCATCGGCGTGGAGGACGAGCAGGTGGACGCGGTGCTGCAGGTCATCCAGCAGATGTGCCACTCGCGCGAGCAACTGATCAGCCCCCTCCCTCCCGTGGTGGAGCCCATCGACGCGTTCATCACCTATCCCGTGAAGGTCCTGGTGGGCGGCGCCACCGTCTTCGTGCTCAACGTGGACCGCATGGAGAAGGTATGATGGCGAGCCCGCATCGGGCTTCGCTCAGAGCGTTCTCGCGGACCCACCTAGGGCTCGCTTCCTGGTGTTGCGATGCCAAACTCGCCCTTCGGGCTCAGACATGGCATCGCTCTTCTCTGGCTCGCCCAGGTGGGTTTCCACTCGACCGCATTCGCTTCGCCCAGATGCGGGCTCGCCTCGTGACGACGAGGTTAAAGAGGTAAAGAGGTAGGGATCGCCGTGCCGTTTGTGGAGGTCGTCGGCCAGGATCACGCCATCCTGCTGCTCCGGGAGGCGATGCGGGCGGACCGCGTCGCGCACGCCTACGCCTTCATCGGTCCCTCCGGGGTGGGCCGGACCGCGGTGGCGCTGGCCTTCGCGCAGCTGCTGAACTGCGAGCGCCGTGGCACCATGGAGGCGTGCGGCGCGTGCGGGCCCTGCCGCAAGATCCGCGAGGGCATCCACCCCGACGTGCGGGTCATCCCCGGCGAAGAGGGCAAGGCCATCGGCATCGACGAGGTGCGGGCGCTGAAGCACGACGCCGTCTTCGCGCCCTACGAAGGCCGGTGGAAGGTGTACATCCTCCGCGACGCGGAGACGATGAGCCCGCCGGCCGCCAACAGCCTGCTCAAGCTGCTGGAGGAGCCGCCGGAGCGCGTGGTGCTGATCCTGATCGCCGAGTCCACCGGGTCGCTGCTGCCCACCGTGGTCTCCCGCTGCCAGCTCGTGCGCTTCACCCCCGCGCGCACCGCGCAGGTCGAGCAGGCGCTGGTGGACCGGCACGGCATCCCGCCGGAGCGGGCGCGCCTGCTGGCGACGCTGGCCGGAGGCCGCATGGGGCAGGCCCTCCGCTGGGCCGCGTCGCCCGAGGTCCTGGAGGCGCGCGACGAGATCCTCGACCTGATCGCCCGGCTGGACGACGCCGATCCCGCGGCCTGCCTGGAGGCGGCGGACGCGCTGTCCCGGCGCAAGGAAGACCTGGACCGCCTGCTCGACGTCATCTACCTGTGGTTCCGCGACGCGGTGATCTGGCAGGAGACGCAGGATCCGGAGATGATTGTCAACGTGGACCGGCGCCACCAACTCGCCGAAGCGGCGGCGCGCTTGTCCTCTGCGGAGCTGCGGCGCCGGATGGACGCGGTGGAGGCGGCGCGGGCCGCCATCCGCCGCAACGCCAGCGCGCGCCTGGCGCTGGAGACCTTCTTCCTCACCCTGGCCGATGTCCCGGAGGGGGAGGGCGCTTCCTGGCACGTGCTACCCTTCCGCTAGGTGCCGCCCTCTACCGCGCTCACCGACTCACGGCGCGGCACATTTCACTTCGTCGCAAGCCGTACCATTCTACCGTGCTCGGCCAGTCATGGCGCCTTCCGATGCCTCCGCACGTTCGACGTTTATGGAAAGTACACCGCCCTACCGCGCCAGCCGACTCCTCGGCGCCCCCGATTGTGCGGACACCGACGCCACATGATGCTCGGACTCGGCAGAGCCGGTCCTGCGCATGAAAGCGTTTGGATTGCTTAGCGGAAGAGCGCTCTGAAGAGGAAGGACAGCACCAGCAGCACCACCCCCACCAGCACCCACCGCATGAAGGATGGCCGGGCCGGCGCCGGCCCAGCCTCCGGTTGTTCCGCGCAGCGGGCGCAGTAGTTCCCGCTAGACAGGCGCACCACGCAGGACTTGCACAGGGCCTTGCCGCAGCGGGAGCAGTAGGTCAACGCCGGGGCGTCGGGGTGAAAGGCGCAGCGGACGCCCGTGCTCTGGTTCATGGCGACTACTTCGTGCCGCGCCCCCGCGGTCCTGCGCCGCCCAATCGCGCGCGTCGAACAACCGGCTTTCAATGCCGACGTCGCTCCGCGGTCGACGGTCACCGGCCGAACGGACACGGGCAGGGAAGCCACCTGTCTCGACGAATCTGAAGTCTAAGCGCATTGAAGCGCTTAACCCACGGCTGCATGCCAACGCCACTGTGTTCGCGGAGCGGGCCCTGGTGCGGGCGTGGAAAGCGGAGCGCGCGTGCGGTTCTTTGACGTCGTCCGGCCGTGGAAGCAGGCGGGCAGCAGGCGGTGATGCGCGGACCGCGGGCGGGCCGGGTCCGGCGAGGTACGATAGCGAACTACGACGCGAGGGGGTGCATGCGGTTGTCGAGATGGTGGCGGTACGGCGCGGTGGCGGTCGTGGCGTTCCTGCTGTTTGCCGGTATCGGCACAGGCTCCGCCCAGCAGGCGGGCAAGGTGGTCGTCAACGGCTACGGCGGCGCCTGGGACAAGCACATGACCGAGCAGGTCATCAAGCCCTTCGAGCAGCGGTACAACATCAAGGTGGAGCTCATCCCGCTCTTCTCCGCGGAAGCCTTCACCCGGCTGCGGGCCACGAAGGGCCGGCCGGACCTGGACGTGGTCGTCTTCTCCGGCGGGCAGGAGATCCCGGCCTTCCGGGAGGGCCTCATCGACCGCCTGGATCCCAAGCTGATTCCGAACATGAACCGGGTGTATTCGCTGGCGCGGTTCAAGGACGACATCAGCGTGATCGCGATCTTCGCCACGACGGCCATCATCTACAACACCGAGAAGATCCAGCGAGCGCCCACGTCCTTCAAGGACTTCTGGCGTCCGGAATTCAAGGGCCGCGTCACGATCCCCGACATGACCAACACCAGCGGCGTGGAGTTCCTGCTCATGGCCGCCAAGGTGAACGGGGCGAAGGCGGCGGCCGACATCGAGCCCGGGTTCAAGGCGCTCGCGGAACTGAAGCCCAACCTGGTCACCGCCTTCGGCAAGGTGGCCCAGATGGAGCAGCTCTTCACCCAGGGCTCGGCGTGGATGACCTGGTACAGCAACACCTACGCGGCCGACTACAAGGCCAAGGGTCTGCCCGTCGGGTTCGCCGTGCCGCGGGAGGGGGCGTCGGCCACCCAGGTCACCATCAATCTGGTGAAGGACGCGCCCAGCCGGGAGAACGCCATCCGGTTCATCAACTGGTTCCTGGACGCGACGCCCCAGGCGGCGTTCTCCCGCGCGTCGCTGTACGCGCCCACCAACCGGGACGCCAAGCTGCCCCCGGACGTGGCGGCCAAGGTCATCTCCTACGGCGAGGAAAACATCAAAAAGCTCGTCCCGACGGACTGGGAGGTCGTGAACCGCCTGCGGGCGGACTGGACGAAGCGCTGGAACGAGCTCATGGCGCGCTGAAGATCTCTGCGACGGGGGATGACGGGCGGGCGTTGCCCGCGTCGGAAGGCCCGCCCGGGTTCCCGTCCGCGACATCTCGCCTTCGCGTGACACCCGCCGGCGACCGTCGGTCATGAGCCACTACGACATCGAGATCGAAAGCCTGACCAAACACTATGGGCCCATCGCCGTCCTCAGGGACGTCAGCCTGCAGGTGCGCCCCGGCGAGGTCCTGGCCCTGCTGGGTCCCAGCGGCTGCGGCAAGACCACGACGCTGCGGGTCGTGGCGGGTTTTGTCGCCCCCGACGCCGGGCGCGTCCGCATCCGGGGCCGCGACGTCACGCGCACGCCGGCGTACCAGCGGAACACCGGCATGGTGTTCCAGAACTACGCCCTGTTCCCGCACCTCACCGTGCGCGACAATGTGGCCTTCGGCCTCAGCCTGCGGCGCCAGCCGCCGGCGGAGATCGAGCGCCGCGTGGCCGAGGCGCTGCGCCTGGTCCGCCTCGGCGGCCTGGAGAAGCGCTACCC
>JACQTN010000285.1 GCA_016210785.1 Armatimonadota bacterium | reverse complement strand
CGGCGGCGTGGGCGATGTTGTTCCTCGGTGAGAGGAACAGGATGTGGGACGCGTCCGCGGCGTTGATCCGCGTCACCCGAGAGATAAGACGGGCGCGCCGGGCAGGATCGAGCTCACCCCGGATGCCGTCCAGCGTTTCGTCGACCGCGGGATTCTTGTACCGGGCGATGTTGGTGAAGGGAGGCGAGGTGGACCGCAGCAGGAGGTGCAGCGTGAAATACGGGTCTCCCGAGGAGTTCCCGAACCCCCACATGGCCATCTGATACCCGCCCCGAACCAGCATGGGAAGGTAGGCCGCGAACTCCCAGCGCTGCGGCGTCAGGTCGATGCCGGCCTCTCGCGTCTGCGCCTGGAGCACCTCGGCCAGCCTGACCAGCACCGGATTGTCGGTGTAGGCGAAAGAGACCTTGAGGTTCTCCTGGCCGGCCTCCCGCAGCAGCTGTCTCGCCTTCGCCACGTCGTGGGGATACGGGCGCACCGTGGGATCGTATCCCTGCAGGGACGGCTGCACGCCCCCGGCAAAGGGAACCACGTTGCCGTCGTAGACCCGCCGCACGATGTCGTCCACGTTGATGGCGTGGGCGACGGCCACGCGCACCCTCCGGTCGTCGAACGGCTTCGCGGCCAGGTTGAAGGCGATGTACTCCATGGCCACCGACCGGTTGTCGGTGAGCCGGAACCTGGGATCGCGACGCAAGAAGCTCACCTGCCGGGGCGGCACCCCCAGCATGACATGCGTCTGTCCGCTCACCAGGGCCGCGATGCGCGTCGTCTCCTCTGGAATGGTCCGCACCACGATCCGCGGGGTCCGTCCGGCCTCGCCCCAGTAGCCGGCGAACCGGGCGAAGACAATCCGGTCCCTGGGAGCAAACTCTTCCATCTGGTACGGACCCGTGCCACAGGGCCGGCGGTTGAACTCCTCGCCCTGACTCCGCACTCGCTCGGGACAGGCCATCTCTCCGCCCCACCCTGCCAGCAGTTGCGGCAGTGCGGCCAGGACCCCCCGCGTGCGAATCTGCAGCGTGAAGGCGTCGAGCGCCGCCACTGATTCGATGGACTGGCCGAAGGTCGGCCGTTGCAGGCTCAGCGATCGAGGCTCGATCACCCGGTCCAGGTTGAACTTCGCCGCCTGGGCATTGAATGGTGTTCCATCCTGAAACCGCACGCCCCGGCGCAAGGAAAGGGTCCACGTGACGCGGTCGGCCTCTACTCTCCACGACTCGGCCAGTCCCGGGGCGATGCGCATCGAGTTGTCGTAGCGGGTGAGGCTCTCATACGCCAGGGACAACACGTTCTTCTCGGTATTCGAGCGGAAGCGCACGGGGTCCAGGTTGATGATGGGTGTCGACCCGGTGTCGATGACGAGATTCCCCCTGGCCGGGGCACCCGTCGTGGACAATGGAAAGAGGAGAATACCGAGGACGACGCACAGGCAGAGGCACACCCGCTTTGCCGCCATACCACCCCTCCTCAGGTAGTCCGCGTCTGAGAGGCCCGTGCGCGAAACCGCGATGGTCATGCTTCTGGGCCCGCAGGGGAAGCTCCTGGTCTCCTCGAACTAGTCGGTCATCTTCCGCTTCCGGGTGTCGAAACGGCATCCCTGCCTCTGAGGTGGCCCGATGGTCACGCCACGCACGGAGTTCGGCCTTTTCATTCCCAACCGCGGCATTCCGCTCGGCACGCTGCCTATGCAAGAGTACCTGGCCCTGGCAGAGGTGGCGGACCGCTCCGAGATCCTGGACAGCCTCTGGGTCGGCGACAGCATCGTCTCCAAACCGCGCCTGGAGTCCGTCGCGCTGCTGAGCGCCCTGGCCGTGAAGACGCGGCGGGTGAAGCTGGGAGTGGCCTGCATGGCCACCTTCGTCCAGCGCCACCCGCTGCTGTTCGGGCTGCAGTGGGCCAGTCTCGACATCATCTCGGGCGGCCGCAGCATCCTGGCCGCCTGCATGGGCTACCCCGCCGACCAGATCGAGCACGCGGCGCGCGAGCTGGACGCGATGGGCGTGCGGACCGAGGACCGTCCCGCCCGGCTGATCGAGCATATCAAGATCCTGCGCCGGCTGTGGACGGGCGAGGAGACTTCCTACCGCGGCCGCTTCTACAACCTGGACCGGGTCACCCTCGACGTGAAGCCCGTCCAGCAGCCGTACCCCATCTGGATCGCCAGCAACCCCCAGGTCCGCCGCATCGGTGAGCAAGGCCTGGAGCGCGCGCTGCGGCGCGTGGCCAGGCACGCCGACGGGTGGATGACCACCGTCCTGCCGCCGGAGGAGTTCGTGAAGCGGTGGGCGCGGGTGCAGGCGATGGCGCGGGAGGAAGGGCGTGCGCTCGATCCGCGGGCCACGATTCTCATCTACAACCTCACCGTGAACCCCAACCGCGACGCCGCCTACGACGAAACGTGCCGGTTCCTGGCCGACTACTACCGCAGAGAGCTGCCCTCGGAGATGGTGCGGGTGTGGTGCGAGTGGGGGACGGCGGACCAGTGCGCCGAGACGATGCAGCGCTACGTCGACACGGGCTGCGGGGCGATCGTGGTCCGGATGTGCTCGTGGGACCAGCGCGGGCAGATCAAGAAGTTCGTGGACGAGGTGCTGCCGCGCGTGAAGCGGCGGGCGCTCGCGGCGTAGGATTCACACCTCCCTTGTACTTACTCCCACAGCCGGGTCTCGAACTTGCTGAGCACCTCCGGGTCTCCGTCCGTCACCAGGATCTGTTCTTCGATCGACGCCCCACCCACGTCCGGGATGTTGATCCCGGGCTCCAGGCACAGGGCCATGCCCGGCCGCAGCACGGTCTTGTCCCCCATGGCGATCACCGGGCCGTCCATCTCCAGGCCGATCCCGTGGCCGGCAAACGGGCGGGCATACTTGCCGAATCCCGCGTCCTCGATGACCTTGTTGGCCACCCGCACCAGGTCCTCCGCCACCACGCCCGGCCGCGATGCCGCCACCGCGGCGCGCGTTGCCGCCAGCGCCGCCTCCAGCTGCCGCTTCTGCGCGTCGGTGGCCTTCCGGCCGACCACGGTCGTCCGCAGCACGTCGAACATCTGGCCCCAGTAGGCGCCGATCAGATCCAGGCAGACCATCTCGCCGGTGCGCATCACCCGGTCCATCGCCTGCGGCCACCGGATGCTCCAGGCGCTGTAGGGTCCTGAGTGGGTGCGCAGGTAGCGCACGTAGTCCGCGCCCGCGGCCAGGGACGCGCCGACGCCCGCGGCGCAGACGTCGGTCTCGCGCGCCCCGTCCCGCACCGCGGGCACGGCGGCCCCGTAACCGATGTCGCAGATGGCGCAGGCCTTCCGCATGAGGCGCTGCTCTGCCGGGCTCTTGATCATGCGCATCCCGGTCACCAGGTCGTCCGCCGGGGCGAGGGTGAGCGCGGGAAGCGTGGCCGTCACCTCCCGGTACATGGTGACGGGCATGATGTCATCACCCACCAGCCCCACGCGGCCGGCGCTCAACCCCTTCTCCTTCAGGCCGTCGATCACGGCCCCGGTCATGTTCCGGGTGATGCGGCAGTCGTCGATGGCGACCAGGTCACGCCGCACCGTGACGTCGGCGTACAGGATGGGATCGCCGTCCAGCGGCAGGATCAGGACGGCGTGCCCGATACCCTGCCATGGTCCCCAGAACTGGGTGGTGGGAAACGGGGGAAAGTGGTTGGTCAGGTAGGCGATGTTCCCCGGCCGGTCGTAGAAGGAGCGCGCGATGACCACCAGCCCTGGAAACCCCCGCGCCTTCGCGCCCGCCCTGACGCATTCGATGCGCTGCCAGACCTCCGCCTTGCCGATGCCTTCTTCCGCGGCCGTATTCACGTTCACCCGATCCCTCCGGTGCTTCACCGTCTGGTCGCGCGGGAATGTCCCTCCCTCACTGCCGGTGCGCCTTCGCGAACATCGTGAAGTCGCCCACCGGGTAGGGCTCGATACCCGCCACCGTGGCCAGGTGGGCGATGTTGTTCTTAGGTGCCAGGAAGAGGACGTGGGAGGCGTCCGCGGCGATGATCCGCGAGGTCTTGGAGATGAGCGCCGCCCGCCGCTTCTCGTCCAGTTCCCCGCGGATCTGGTCCAGGGTCTCGTCGACCGCGGGGTTCCGGTAGCGCCCCACGTTGAGGAAGCGCGACGCCGTGGACCGGAACAGGCTGTACATGGTCCAGAACGCATCCCCCGCCGAGTTGCCGAAGCCCCAGATGAAGAGCTGCTGGTCGCCCCGCACCAGCATCGGGGTGTAGGCGGCGAACTCCCACTTGCGCAGCGTCACGTCGATGCCCGCCTCCCGAAGCTGCGCCTGGATGACCTCCGCCATCCGCACCTGGGTCGGCGTGTCGGTGTAGGAGAAGGTCATGCGCAGCCCGCTCTGTCCGGCCTCCTGGAGCAACTGCCGGGCCTTGGCCAGGTTGTACGGGTAGGGCCGCACCGTGGGATCATACCCCACCAGCGACGGGTGGACCGGACCGCCGAAGGGCACGATGTTGCTGCTGTAGACCCGCCGCACGATGTCATCGGCGTTGATGGCGTGGGTCACGGCCAGGCGCACCCGCCGATCGTCGAAGGGCTTCGCCTGCAGGTTGAACGCCAGGTAGTCCATGTACATGGACCGGTTGTCCGCGATCCGGAAGCGCGGGTTCTGCCGGAGGAAGTCGACCTGGTGCGGCGGCAGGCCCAACAGAACGTGCGTCTGGCCGCTGGTGAGCGCGGCGACGCGGGAGGCGTCTTCCGGGATCACGCGGACCGTGAGCCGCGGGGCCACCCCCTTCTCGCCCCAGTAGTCCGCCACGCGGGCCAGCGCGAGGCGGTCCCGCGGCGCAAACGACTCGACCCGGTACGGGCCGCTGCCGCACCCGCGGCTGTTGAAGGCGTCCCCCTGCCTGACCGCTTCAGGGCAGGCGATCTCGCCGCCCCACCCTGCCAGGAGCTGCGGAAGCGCGGCATACGGGCCCCGGGTCTTGATGCGGAGGGTGCGGTCGTCCACCGCGGTGACTGTTTCCATCGACTCGCGATACAGGGCGCCGGCGAGGCTGACAGACCGGGGATCCAGGATCCGCTCGAAGCTCGCCCTCACCGCGGCGGCGGTCAGCGGCGTGCCGTCGTGAAACTTCACGCCCTGCCGCAGCGTGAAGGTCCAGGTGACCCGGTCGGCCTCCACGCGCCACGACTCGGCGAGTCCCGGCCGCAGCCTCATCGCGTTGTCATACCGGGTCAGCCGCTCATAGATGAGGGAGAGGACATTCTTCTCCAGCGTCGAGCGCCAGCGGACCGGGTCCAGGTTGAGCACCGCCGCCGCCCCGGTGTCAATCACCAGGTCCTGCGCCGCCGGCGCCGCCGTCCCCCCTCCCGCCATGAGCACCGCCGCCAGCACGGCGATGGCCGCGCCCCCGCACCACCTTACCAGTGGCCGCATCCCCCCGCCTCCTTCAAGGATCGGCGTGCGCGCCATCAGGCAGGCCGACCCGAATCGTATCGAACCTCCCGCCTAGCGTCAGGTCCACCTGGAACCCGGCCCGCTCCGCGATGGCGCGCCAGATCCCGTGCTGGACGCCGCGGTACGCCTCCGGGGATGCCCCCCAATGGGTAAGCTGTCCTTCCGCGGTCCGCACCACCGAGGGCATCGTCATGTGCAGCACCCCGTCTTCGAGGCAGACCTCCAGCTCATCGGCGAACCCATAGAAGGTCTGGTAGTGCTCCACCATGATCGCGGCAATCTTCTCCAGATCGCCCGCCCACCGGTGCCAGGAAATCGCCTGCAGCACCATCATCTGGTAGCCGTACTCCTCCGGGTCGCAGCCGAACCGCCGGGCGACCTGCATGCCACCGATGAGACATCCCTGGCACTCCCGCTGACGCAACGCCAGCAGATCAGCGTTGCTTTTCGCCGACACCTTCATGGCACCGCTCTCCTTCCGTTCCCTCCGGTCCCGCGCCGGGCGGGCAAAACTTCCGGCACGCCGGGACGTCCGCATTCGAGAGTGACTCCGATCGCGAGCCGGCCCAACCCGACGCCGCCGTCTGGCGCGGCCGTCACTCGATGCCCTCAGCGCCCTCCCGGATACCCTGCCATCGCCGCAGCGCCTTCACCTCGATGCCGAAGAGGTCGAGCACCCTGGCCGCGGTCTGGTTGACCACGTCGTCCACCGACGCCGGACGGGTGTAGAAGGCCGGGACCGGGGGAAAAATGATGGCCCCCAGTTCGCTGGCCGCGGTCATCAGGCGCAGGTGCCCGGTGTGCAGCGGGGTCTCCCGCACGATCAGCACGAGCCTCCGACGCTCTTTCATCGTGACGTCCGCCGCGCGCACCAGGAGGTTGTCGTTGTACGAGTTGACGATGCCCGATAGCGACTTCATCGAGCACGGCGCCACGATCATGCCGTCGGTCCGGAACGACCCGCTCGAGATGGACGCGCCCAGATCGCTGGGGCTGTGGACCACGGAAGCCAGCCCCTTCACGTACCCGTACTCGTACTCTGTCTCGGATCGCAGCGTGAGGTGCGCGTGGCGCGTCATCACCAGATGGCTCTCCACGCCGGCGTCCCGGAGCATCTCCAGCAGGCGCACCCCGTAGATGACTCCCGTCGCCCCGCTGATGCCCACCACGAGTCGCACGGTGATGTGCTCCTCTCGACACGACGGTCACTGGTCTGGCACCGGCACGTGCCGCGTTTCTGCAACCCGCTCCACCGCACCGCGCTCACCGGCACGTTCGACGCTCTCGCAAGGTGCCTCACCGTACCGCGCTCACCGCACGTTCAACCTTCCTGCAAGGCGTCTCATCCTACCGCGATCACCGACTCCGCGGCGCCCCACGGTGCCCACGGCGCCACTCAGCTTCTGAGGCGTCTGCTACCCGGTGCAAGGAGTTCCGCGATCGGGCACCGGCACGTGCCACGTTTCTGCAACCCGCTCCACCGCACCGCGCTCACCGAACGCACGGCGCCACTCAGCTTCTGAGCACCTCCTCCGGCGTCCCGCGCATCCGGAGCCGTCCCTCCCCGTCGCGGTCGAGGCGGCCCTCCTCGTCGAGCCGGGCAACCGTCGCTGCGACGGCGCGGTAGGGCACGTCTGGCAGCGCCCGGAGGACCTCCACGAAGTACCGGGACCCCCCGCGCAGCTGCGCTTCGACTCGTACCCCTGCACCCTCCTGGGTCGCCGCGTCTACCGGCACCGGGACCGGGCCGTCCCGCAGGATCGTCTCCACCACCGGGTCGTGGTGGTAGGGATAGACGATGCGTTCGTAGCGCGACCGCGGAACATCCGCGCCGAGGGTCGCGTCGAGGCCAATCTTGGCGGTCAGGGGACGGCCCTCCTCCCAGATCATGATGGAGGGATCGATCCCCTTCCCCGGCCGGCGCGTCAGCACGACCAGGTCGCGGTCTGCCTGGAACCGCGTGGCGATGGCCCACTCCACCTGCTCGGACTCGTAGACGTCGATGTCCGCGTCGGTGACGATCGCGTGCTTGACGATGCCGACCTCCAGCAGGGACTCCAGGGCCCGGCGCCCCGCGCCGGGCGGGCCCTCAATCGCCGCGACGACGTGGAAGGCACAGCACCCGCCGGGCGTGGCGTAGACGGCCCGCGCCGTGATCCCGGCGCGCCGCAGCGCCTGCCAGGCGTTGGCCTCCAGCGGCGGTCCGGTGATCCAGAGATCCTCCATCGGCATCTGCAGCGAGTGGAGCATCGCGTCTCTCCGGTGCGTGACAGCGCGCACCTCGAGGATCGGGTTGTGGAGCACGCCGGTGACGTAGCCGTGGAACTCCGGAAACTTCCCCTCCTGCACGGTCCACCCCACGGGCGGCATCACTCCTTCGATGACGATCTCGGCGTGGGCGAGCGCGGGCACGCCGACGGTGACGCCGGGAGAAAGTTCCAACGGCCGGCCGCGCATGCCGCCGGCCAGATGCAGCTCGCTCCGCCCCAGCGGCAGGAAGGTCGCCGCGGCCATGCTGTCGATGGGATGCGTGCCGATGGACACCGACACCTCCAGCGGCTCGCCTCGGGCCATGGCGCGCCGGTAGAACTCCGCCAGGGAGGTGCGGTAACCGGGTGCGATGGAGAGCGTCTGGCGGTTGCGCAGCATCATCCGATAGAAGCCGGCGTTGAACCCCAGTTCGGGATCCCTGGCGACCGTCACGCCGGAGGAGATGAATGGACCGCCGTCCGTCTCGTTGAAGACGATGATGGGCAGGACGGTGAGATCGACCTCCTCCCCGCGCCGGACCACCTGGCGGACCGGGGCATCGGCGACGAGCGCGGGCTCGACCGGGGCATCCATTCCCTTTTGCACGCGGTGGCAGATCTCCGGATACGGCATGCCGAACGCCCACGCCAGGCGGTCCCGGGTGCTGAGCACGCCGCCCACGGCGCGCAGGTCGTAGTCCGCCAGGCGGTTGAACAGAACCGCCCGGGGCGAACGGGCGATCACCGCGGAGACATAGCGCAGGTCCACCGGCGCGTCCACGGTGAGCAGGTCTCCGTGTCGAGCGAGCACGTCCAGGTGATCGCGCAGGCTTACGCTCATTGGATGGCCCTCGTGGTCACGCGGCCCGTCCCCGACCCCGCCCGCGGACCGGCCGTCACACCCGCGGGCTTGGGTCAAACGCGTCGCGAAGGCCGTCGCCCATCAGGTTGAACCCCATGACGGCCAGGAAGATGAAGACGCCGCGGGAAGTCGTCACCCACCAGGCTTCCCGCAGCACGGCCCTCCCGTCGGAGACCATATTCCCCCGGCTGGCGAGCGGTGGCTGCACGCCCAGCCCCAGGTAGCTCAGTCCGGCCTCCCGCAGGATGTTGAGCGGCACGTGGATCCTGGTCATGCCCGCTTCGCGGCGCGCCGCCGACGAT
>JACQTN010000297.1 GCA_016210785.1 Armatimonadota bacterium | reverse complement strand
TGGTAGCGCTTGCCCAGCAGGAACTCCGCCAGGTACGATCCGTCCTGGCCCGTGATGCCCGTGATCAGCGCCCGCTTCACCGCGTGCCCCCCGATCTCGCCGGCGTCCCCTTCGCCCACGTCACCCGGCGGCTCCGGTCACCGGCCGGGCCCATCCGGACGCCGCTCCTGGACCGCCGGGGCGTCCGGCGGCTGCTGCCGGGGCGGGACGAAGACATCGTTCCCCAGCGGCACGTTGAACCGGTAGTCGTGGAAGATCATCCGCGCACTGACGCGGTAGCGGGGAATCGCGACGGTGATGACGTCGGGCACCAGGTGCCCCTGCCGGTCCGCGAACGCATAGGTCGCGGTCATGACGGCCCACTCGTAGCTCAGCACCATCTTCGGGACGACCCAGGTCTGCGCGTCCACCCACATCTCCCCGGAGGGAGGGTTCACTTCCGGCCGCCGCCCCCTGAGGATCAGATGATACATTTTCCGGGTGTTCTCGACAACCACATCCGCGGCGACGACGCGGTAGTCCTCGATGAGCTGCTCCGGGCGGGCCGCCTGGGCGAAGGCGTCGCCGGCCCGGTTCAGAAAGCCCGGGAGGTTGTGAAAGACGATCTTGTACCGGGCCGGGCGGGCGGCGTAGATGGTGGACCGCAGCCGAATGGGAATCCCCACCACGTTCAGGTCCACCACCTGCTCGGAAACAAAGGTCTGCAGGGAGGGATTGACCTGCCGCATGCGGGCAACGATCTCCTCCAGGCCGGGCACGCGCTCCTGGGCCGCCGCGGGTCCTCCCGCCAGCGCCGCCAGCACCGCCATCACCACGCCCACACCGCGCCGTCTCATGCCAATGCCTCGGGGCCGGATCACCTAATAATGGTAGAGCACGGCCTTGCGCGGGTCCACCGACGCCGCAACCCAGTCGATCGTCCTCCGGAGCCCTTCCTGGAGCGCGATCCGGGGGGCCCACCCCAACCGCTCCCGCGCCAGCCGCGTATCGGCGCAGAGCCGGCGCACCTCGCTCGCCCCCGGCCGCACGCGGACGTCCTCGCGCACCACCCGGGCCCGGCTTCCGGTCAGCGCCAGGACGGTCTGCGCCACATCCCCGATCGCAATTTCCTGCCCGGAGCCGACGTTGACAACCCGGCCCACCGCCTCCGCCGACTCCCCGACGCAGAGAAACCCGCTGACCGTGTCCTCCACGAAGAGAAAGTCGCGGGTGGGGGTCAGGTCTCCCAGGGCCACCACCTCGCGGAACAGCGCCTGGGCGATGATGGTGGGGATGACCGCGCGCAGGGACTGGCGCGGGCCGTAGGTGTTGAATGGGCGGATAATGGCCACGGGAAGATCGTACGAGAGGTGGTAGCTCTCCGCCAGCTTGTCCGACGCGATCTTGCTGGCGGCGTACGGCGACTGGGCCTGCAGCGGGTGCTGCTCGTCGATGGGCACGTAGCGCGCCGTCCCGTAGACCTCGCTGGTGGAGGTCACCACCACGCGCGCCACGCCGTGCTGCCGGGCGGCGTTGAGGACGTTGAGCGTGCCGACGGCGTTGGTCTCCAGCACCTCCCGCGGGCGGTGGTACGAATAGGGGATCGGGACGACGGCCGCCAGGTGGAAGACGCACTCGGCGCCGCGGCACGCCGCCGCCACCGCCTCCGGCTCCAGGATGGTCCCCCGAACCACCTCCACGTCCCCGCGCACGTCCGGCGCCAGGGGGTCGAGCCCGTCCGCGGTCCGCTGCGAGTTGTAGCGCACAAAAGCCCGGACCCGGGCCCCCTCCCGCACCAGGCGCTCCACCAGGTGGCCGCCGATGAAGCCGGTGGCCCCGGTCACCAGCACCCCTCTCCCTGACCAGCCGATGTCCGTCCCCTCCCGGTCAGCGGCGAACCCGCTCCGCGTGCTCCCGGAACCAGGGGATCGTCATGGCCAGGCCCTCCTCCAGCGACGTGCTGGGAGACCAGTTCAGGAGATCCCGCGCCTTGGCGACGTCCGGCCTCCGGCGTCTCGGATCGTCCTCCAGCGGCGGGCGGAATGCCAGCGGGGAGGAACTCCGGGTCAACGCCTTGATCTTCTGCGCCAGTCCCAGAATCGTGGTCTCGTCGGGATTGCCGATGTTCACGACCTCGCCGTTCAACCCTTCCCTGGTCGCCAGCCGGTACACGGCCTCCACCAGGTCCCGCACGTAGCAGAAGCTCCGCGTCTGGGTCCCGTCGCCGTAGATGGTCAGCGGCTCGCCTTGCAGGGCCTGCGTGATGAAGGTGGGGATGGCGCGGCCGTCCCCCAGGCGCATGCGCGGCCCGTAGCAATTGAAGATGCGGGCGATCCGCACGCGAACGCCGTGCTCCTTCTTGTAGGCCACGCACAGCGCTTCCGCGAAGCGCTTGGCCTCGTCGTACACGCTGCGCGGGCCCACGGGGTTGACGTGCCCCCAGTACTGCTCCGGCTGGGGGTGGACCTGCGGATCCCCGTACACCTCGGAGCTACTGGCCAGCACGTAGCGCGCCCCATGCATCTTGGCCAGCCCCAGCGTGTACAGCGTCCCCAGCGAGCTGACCTTCATGGTGTGGATGGGGTGGCGGAGGTAGTCCTTGGGGCTGGCC
>JACQTN010000002.1 GCA_016210785.1 Armatimonadota bacterium | reverse complement strand
GGTGTGGGATGGGGAAGCCTGCGATGGGTTCTTCGCCTGGCATATCGTTCAGGGGGAGAAGGACGGCGTCAACCTGACCGGACTCAACGTGGTCATGGCCCGGCACCGCCCGAAGGATCTGGCCAAGGACCGCTGGCTCGTCGAGCTGTATCTGGATGAACGCGCCGGGCCCGAGCAGGCCGACGCGCTCGCGGCGATCTTCGGCGGGAAGGCCGGTGGACACATCGCCGCGGTCTTTCAACGGATTGGGGCGATCACCGGGGTGCACACGGCGCCTATCGGCTTCGAGAAAGCCGGGGCAGGCCGGCGGGTGCGCGTGGGAAGCGTCCTGGAGGTGCAGGCGCAGGAGCTGGTGGGGATGGATGGGAAGAACCCCACCGTGATTGACAACCCGACGGTGTGGGCCGTCGTCGCGCAGCCGGTCCGGCAGGGCAAAGCCGACGCGATTCACTACGCCGGTGCCTGGGCGTTCGATGCCGCGGGCACGAACAGCTTTATCACGGAGTTTCGCTATGACGGGTAGCGCGGCGTATCCCTCCGAGCCGCGGGACGCCCTCGCGCACAGGCCCCGCGTGGTCGTCGGCGTGACGCTCGGTGTGGCCGCCGCAGTGAGCTGGTCGAGGCTCATGGCTGGCGCGGCGATGGACCCCGGCATGGACGCAGGACTCTTCCTCGTCATGTGGTTCTGGATGGTCGGCGCAATGATGCTGCCGGCCATTGCCCCGATGGTGGCCACGTGCGACGCGATCCTGCGGACCTGGCAGCCTCGCGGTCGCGGCGTGCGGCTGGGCGCATTCGTGGTCGCCTACGTCGTGCTGTGGACCGCTGCGGGGGGGGCGGCGTTCGCGGTGAGAATGATCACGCAGGGCCGGCCGGGTGTCGTCGCGGCGCTGCTGGCCGTCGCGGGCCTGTACCAGCTCGGTACCCTCAAGGCGTCGTGCCTGCGGCACTGCCGGAGTCCCATAGAGTTCTTCCTCCAGCATGGTGCGGCGATCTCCTCCGTCCGGGGGGCGTTTGCGACCGGCCTGCATCACGGCGTGCTCTGCCTCGGATGCTGTGCCGGCCTCATGATCGCCCTCACAGCCGTTGGCGCCATGGATCTGGCCTGGATGGCGGCCTTCGCGGTGCTCATCCTTCTGGAGAAGGTCCACCCTGCCGGCCCGGCGCTGTCGCGGGCCTCGGGCCTGGTCCTGGTCGCGTCTGCCCCCCTGGCGCTCACGATCCCGCACGCGGTCACTGGTCCCCTCAGCGCGGGCGTGGCGCTCCTGATGCTCGCAGCGTCCGCGGTTGCCCTACGCCGGTCTGCGGCGGCCTGGCCACTGGCCTGAACCTGTTGGGACCATGCCCTGTGCCGACGCGTACAGCTATGGGCTGCTCGACGGCACCGCGAAGGCCTGGGCGGGCGAGCAGGGAATCGCGCGAGAAGAGGTGGAGCGTGAACCGGTACCGGTTCCCGGCGGTGAAGCCGCGCTGAAACAGTCTTCTCTTCATTCGACTGTGGCCAGCGCCACGACGCTGCGCAAGCGATCGCCTCGCAGTGTCATCTGCTGCCAGGTGTCACCTTTGTCAACGCTCACATAGATGGATCCGTCCGAGAGGCCCGCGTAGAGTTCCTCCCGTGTTGCCGTGAGAGCATACGGCATGCTGGTGAACGGATCTGGCAGCCCCCCGGAGAGAGGTCCCCACGGCCCCTTGCCCCGCCACCGGTAGATACGCGCGTTCGCGTGCCGAGAGCCACCGTAATACCCCGAGTGCGCATAAGAAGGGCCCGGGCTGGCCGAGATGTACCAGCAATCTGGATCATCCGGATGGACGGTCAGCGCCCACGTGTAATGCCGGCCGCGGCCCTCATCGGCTGGCTCCCAGGTCCATCCGCTGTCAAAGCTCCAGGCCGCGCCTCCGCCCCCTGCCTCGTAGGCACGGCTCCCATCTCTGGGGTGCCAGGCGATGGCGTGGACATCCCGCTGGGCCCCCGGGCGGTGGTCTGCCCAGGTGCGCCCGCCGTCGCGGCTGTACATCAGCCCGCCGAGCTCGATCCCCACCAGCAGAAGATCCGGATCCTGAGGATTCGGCGCGATCCACCGCACGTGGGACGTCCACGGACGCGGCGGGAAACTCCAGGTCGGCGCGGACGGCAGCGCGCGCAGTGCGGAGAGCTCCTCCCACGTGTGTCCGCCATCGACGCTTCGAAAGAGCATGCTAGGCTCGCAACCCGCGTAGACCCGGCCGTCCGCGGGGCTCACGGCCACGGAGAAGACATCCAGCTGAGGGAGGCTGGTCCTCTGCCAGTCGACGCCGCCATCGGTGCTCTTCCAGACGCCCTGGCCATGGGTGCCGGCGTAGATCGTGCGGGGATCGCGCGGGTCAACGACGAGACATTGGGCACCGGTTCCCGTCAATGCGGTGCTCACGGTCCACTCATCTCCGACTCTGGCAATGCGAGCGAACGCTTCACCGGTGGCGGCAACGAGGTCTGTCACGACCCGTCCCCTCCCATTCCCGCACCATGTCTTTCACCCATGCCAGCGCGCATGGTGCCGGCGCTGGGTGTCGCCCAGCGCGTCCGGGCCATAGAAGCGGTCATAGAACTCCGCGTCGAGATGCGCGGCCTGGAAGCCGATGACGGTGCGCCAGGGCGGGGAGTGCGCTGGGAATCGCCCGTAGCGCCTGTAGATGTACTCGCAGTAGGCGATGGTTGCGGCGACGGCCCGGTCGCCCGGCGCGGGGATCTCCGCCGTCACGCCCGCCGCGTCGCGCCAGCCGCTGCGTGCCGCGCCGCCGCGGAACACACCGCCGGGATCGAACTTCGTCTCCACGAAGGCGCGCACGGCCTCTTCCATGGACCGGAAGTAGGGCGGGCAGTAGGGTCTGAGCAGGACGGTGCCCTCACGCTCGAGTCCCAGCGGGTAAGGGACGGCCACGTCGCGGCCCAGCAGGCCCAGCAGCGTTGACATCAGGCGAGGGGCTCCCACGTAGCGGCTGCCGGGCATCGCTCCCATCCTGAACCCCAGCGCCTGGAACCAGGCGAACTCGTGCCGCGCGAAGTTCGGGAACCCGCCCAGCCCCAGGGCCTCGGCCATCAACGCCAGGTTCTGCAGCATCATCCCCTGTTCGATCGCCGCCGCCTCGACCAGGGAGCTCTCCACCGCCTGTACCGTCCCGGTCCGCCCGGCGCGCGGGTCATTGATGAGGTGGCCGCCCTTGCTGCGGGCGAACCGGCCGATGCCCGCGGGCTGAAAATAGGCGCGCTCGTCCACGATGAACAGCCCCATCG
>JACQTN010000296.1 GCA_016210785.1 Armatimonadota bacterium | reverse complement strand
GGCTCCTTGACCAGGTTCTTGTTGTACATGATCCCCACGGGCGCCGTGGAGAAGCCGATCCCCCTGTTCTGGGGCCGGCGGTACTCATCGAGGACGTTGCTCGCGTTGGGAATGCTGTTCAGGTCGAGGCTCTCCCACATGTCGTCCACGTCGCCCTGGTAGGTCGCCGGCGTGTTCTGGTAGCCGAAGTGGACCAGGGGACGGTCCGGGGAGAGCCGGCGCGAGGCCACCATCTTGGGATAGACCTCGAAGTTCTGCCCTTCCATCACGTCGATGCGCACGTCCGGGTGGCTCTTCATGTAGAAGCGGGAGACCTCGTGGGCCACCACGGGAAGGTTCAACCCCGACCAGACGAACAGGGTGAGCCGTTCCTGAGCCCCGCCCGCGGAGGCTCGTTGCGCCAGGCCCAGGGTCGTCCCGCCGACCCGGGCCATGGCAAAGAGGCCGCCGGCCGCCGCGGCACCGCGCCCCAGGAATTCCCGCCGCGTCAGTTGTCGCCCCGACGCAATCTTCCGATCGCCCACCGCTGCCACCCCCCTTTGGATCTCTGCCTGGTCAGCAACGCCCCTAGCGAACCGCGACGGTGTAGAAGAGCAGAGGCACCACCGGCGCATCCTGCACGATGAGACGTTCCGCCTCCTGGTATGCTTTCACCTTCCGCTCCGGATCGGCCGCCTGGGCCGCCTCGCGCAGCAGCCGGTCCACCTCCGGGTTGGCATAGCGGGTATGGTTGGCCTGGCTCGTGGAGTGGAACAGGATGTCGGCAAAGATGTCCTGCGGCGTGTCCGCTACCCAGCCGATCAGGAACAGGCGCGCGGCGCCGCCACGGACGAGCCGGACCAGATCGGAGAAGTTGGCCAGGCTGCGCACCGTGATGGTGAACCCCACCTTCACCAGGTCGGCGCGCACCGCCTCCGCCACGCGCGCCCGCCCCGCGGAGGTCCACAGTTCGACCGCGGGCGGCGCCTGGCCTGCGCCGAACCCCGCCTCCGCCAGCAGCGCCTTTGCCCGGTCCACGTCGTAGGGGAGCGGCTGCGCGGACGGGTTGTGGGCGGGCAGCCCCGGCGGCTGGATGCCCATCGCGGCGCGGGCATCGCGGAAATCGCGGCCGAACAGGCGCAGCACTTCTTCCCGGTTCACCGCGGAGGCCACGGCCCGCCGGAGCCGCGGATCGGTGAACGGCGTCAACTGCACGCCCATGCCCAGGTAGAGCACGGCCGGCACCGCGCCGCTGAACCGCGCCTGGGCACCGGCCGGCGCGCACATCCACGCCGGCACCCATGCCGCGGCCCCGGCGCCGGCGAGCACCCGGGCCGAGCGCGCCAGCCACTGCCTCCGCGTCAGGACGGTGGACATCGTGCGGGCCCGCTGGCCTGCGCCATTATTCTACGACCAGGAGGTCGTGCGTGGAGGCGTAGAAGCGCTCCCCGCCGGTCGCCGTCACCGTCACGATGTCCTCGATGCGGATGCCGAACTGCCCCGGGAGATAGATCCCGGGCTCATCGCTGAACACCATCCCGGGCTGCAGGGGGAGGGTGTTGCCTCCAACGATGTACGGCGGCTCATGCACGTCCAGCCCGAGCCCGTGGCCCAGGCGGTGGATGAAGTACTGGCCGTAGCCGGCGCTGGCGATCGCGCGCCGGCCGGTGCGGTCGATCTCCTGGCACGGCACGCCCGGCCGGATGGCCCGGAAGGCGGCCTCCTGCGCGGCCTTCACCACCTCGTAGACGCGCCGGTACTCGGCGGTGGGCTCGCCCACGTGCACCGACCGCGTCTTGTCCGCCAGGTAGCCGTTGAGCGTGCCGCCCTGTCCCAGCTCCAGCCAGATGGCGTCACCGCGCTGGATGACCCGGTCGGTGCTGCTGTGGTGGGGGGAGGCGGAGTTGGGCCCGCTGGCCACGCCGCCCGCCCGCACGGGGTTGAGACCGTGGGCGCGCACGATGTCAAAGATGTCGTAGCCCACCTGCATCTCGGCGCGGCCACTGAACTTGAGGCGCACTGTCTCCTCGAAGACCTTGTCCATGCGCCGGCCGATCTCGCGCAGCGTGGCGATCTCGTCCGCGTCCTTGATCATGCGCAGCGGCGTGAGGATGGGGCCGGCGGAGACAAACCTGGCGTCGGCCAGCGCCGCCCCGAGCGGCAGCAGGAACAGGGACGGGAACTGGTCCGAGACCGCGATGGTCTTGCGGCCGGGACCCACCAGACCCTTCACGATCGCCACGGGGTCCTCGGTCTCCTCCCATCCCCGCACGTCGTAGAAGACCTGGAAATGCTGCAGCCGAGGGGTCTCAAAACCGGGCATCACCAGGGTGGGCGTGCCCTCCCGCGGCAGCCAGAACACGTTGAGCCGCGTGGTGAGGTGGCCGGTGTAACCGGTCAGGTAGCGCAGGTCGGAAGAGATGGTGGCGAACAGGCCATCCAGGTTCTGCGCCGCCATCGCCTCCTGCGCCCGCCGGCATCGATGCTGAAACGCCGTCGTCATGTCGGCTTCTCCTCAAGATGGCGTGCCTTTCGCCCCTGGTGCCGTTCCAACTAATTGAACCGCGTCGCTCATGGCGAGAATGGCGCACAGTCATTGCTGGCCCGTCCTGCCAGCATCGCAGACGAATAGTTGGAACGGCACTAATTCTGGAGCACGCGCGCCCTGGAATTCCTCGTACCCCTCTCCCACCGGGGGAGAGGGCTCAGAAGCTGAGTCGGTGGTGCTCACTGATGTCTCACCCTTGCACGGAATAACAGAGGCCAGGGTGAGGGGGGAGGCCCGCTCCGGGCTCGGGACTATTCCCGAAGACGCTGCTAGTTTTCCAGGATGCGTGCCCCCTCCAGGTCGGCCACCATGAACGCATAGTCCCCGGGATTCACCCGCGACACCGCCGGCCGGAGCAGCACGACGATACCGTCGGCAAAGGGCGTCCGCAACTCCTCCAACACCTCGAAGGTGTAGGGACTGACAACGCGACCCAGGAGCGTGCCACCGGCGATGCGCTGCCCGAGCGTCTCCACGGGGATGGCCGGGTAGAGCAGACCGCCGTGGCGGGGACGGATGGACGCAACCTCGTCGACCACGTGCTGCCGCGCCGGGAGCTCAGGCGTCCCGTCGACCATCCCCAGGTGCTTCATGACGTTGAACACGCCGCGGGCTCCCATCTGCGCGTAGTGCTCGTCCCTGAAATATCCGCCGCCCACCTCCACGATCATGGCCGGCCTGCCCTGCTGGATCGCGGTCCCGGCCAGCGTATAAGACCGGCCCATCTCCCCCATGTCCTTGATCACGGTCTGCCCAAACGCGCGGGTCATGGCCAGGTCGCCAAGCGAGATGCAGTAGTCGACGATCGGGTGCGTCCCGCCGTTGTGGATGTCCACCAGGTGCGTGATCTGAGGGAGGTAGTGCTCCGCCAGCGCCTGCGCCATCAGGTGCGCCGGGTCCCCGCCCGCGGTGCCCGGAAAGACCCGGTTGAGGTTGCCCCCCTCCACCTGGAGCGGCGTGTTCCGCGTCAGCGTCTCGAACGCCAGGGGGTTGGCCACGGGCACCAGCCGCAGCCGCCCGCGAAGGGCGCGCGGGTCCACCCGCTCGACGACGCGCCGGACGATCTCGATGCCCACGATCTCGTCGCCGTGGAGGGCGGTGACGACGCCGAGGGAGGGACCATCCCGGGCTCCGTCGACGCAGTGCACCGCCAGGCGCAGGGGCGCGCCGCTGGCCAGGGTGCAGACCGGAATCCACTCCACTCTCCCTGCGCCGGACATGTCGTCTCCTCCGTCGTGGTCTCGTCGGCCGACCTCATGTTTCTACGGAGACGGCGGCCTCTCCTGGGGAACCCCGCGCGCCCTCGCCGACCAGCCGACGGCAGGGGCGCCGGTCTTCCGTGATGAATTACATCAACGCTGCGACGGTGGTCAACTATTGTTCTCCGGAGTGAGCGTGTGTCCACTGCTCCCGCCAACCAGTATGAGGTGATCGTCCCCGAACTGGACGACCGCGGCCGCTATCACGCCTCCAAGATCCTGATGGAATGGCTGGACATGAGCTGGCCCGAGGCCAGGGACCTGGTTTCCCGCCCTCCGACCATCCTCGCCTGCGGACCCGATCCCGACAAAGCCGAGGCGATCCGGGCGGCCCTGGCCGAGGTCGGCATCACGGCGACGGTCCAGGGAGTGGACGCCGCGACGCTGCGGCAGCATCTCTTCCTCGCCGCCGGCATGTCCACCGCCACCCCCCCGTTCAGCCCGTTCACGGTCCGCCGGCCCTTCTGGTGGGCCCTGGCGCTGTTCGCGCTCCCGTTCCTCCTCTACCAGGCGCTGAACCGCCTCCAGCTGTATTCGGCATATGCACCGCCTCCTGCCCAGTTGCTCGTGGAGATCGAGCAGGAGGCGACCGCCGTGACGGTCCGGAACCTCACCAGGGCCGGGTGGCAGGGGTGCACGGCCGCGATCAACGACATCTTCGCCCAGCAGTTTGCTGAGCTGCCCGCGTCGGGCTCGGTGCGCCTCTCCCTGGGAGAGTTCATCGGCCGCGGACCCGAACGCGGCGGGCAGAGATACCTGGCGGGCACCGGCGAGCCGGGCGGCCCGATTCTCTCGTTCACGGTGAGCTGCAGCGAACCACCGGGGTGGTGGCGGAGGACATTCTGAGTGAGAGTCGAGGTCCACTTTCTCCCCGACCACCTCGAGGTGATCCGCGGGCGCGTGTGCCTGGTCGTTGACGTCCTCCGGGCCACCTCAACCATCGTGGCCCTCTTCGAGGCGGGCGCCGCCCGCGTGCTGCTGGCCGGCAACCACGAGACGGCGCTCCGGCTGCGTGCGGCCAGGGGCGGCGTGCTGATCGGGGAGGAGGTGGGGCGCACCGAGGCGGCGCCGGGGTGCGACTTCGCGCCTTCACCCACCCTGGTGCTCGGCCAGGATTTCCGAGGCCGGGACGTGATCTTCTTCACCACCAACGGCACGGTGGCGATCCAGCGAACCTGGCAGGCGGCCCCGGCGTCGGTGCGCGTGGCCTGCCTGGCCAACCTGGGCGCGGCCGCGGCCGCGGCGGTAGAGGAGGCGGCGGCTGGACGGTGTGACCTGGCCGTGGTGTGTGCGGGCCGGCGCAGCAGCCGGCGGTTTGCCCTCGACGATGCCTACTGCGCCGGCATCCTGGTGGAGCGCATCCTGCGGGAGGCGGCGGCGAGAGACCTGGACGCGCGGGCGGAGGACGGCGCGGCGGCCGCCCGCCGCATCGCGCTGGGCTTCGCCACGCCGGAGGAGGCGCTGCGCGGGTCGGCCACCGGGCTGATGCTCGGCGCCGACGGGCAGGCCCGCGACATCGCCTGGTGCGCCAGGACCGACTGGAGCCGCATCGTTCCCATCGTGCGGCCCTCCGCAGAAGGACTCCTGCTGGCCACGGAGCCCGCCTGCTAAGCACCCGCCCGCCTCCGCGCGCTGAGGCGGCGGGCCGTTTCTCGCCGTTCCCCCATTGTCCTGATCTTCTCGCCTGCCGTCATCTTCTCGCCTGCCGTCCACGCCTTTCCGGCGCCGCGTCCCGCCGGAAGCCCCGGGCGCGAACCCTGCGCCCCAGGAACTCCGTATCAAAAAGGTGGCACCCACCTCGCCTCCAAGGGGCCAAGAGGAAGGGAGTGGTCGATCATGCAGGTTCGGCGAATGCTGTCCATCCCGCTGGCGGTGATGCTGGCGGCCGCGCTTATGGCGCCGGCGGTCCTGGCGCAGCCTGCCGTGCGCGTCCTCGTGGACGGCCAGCAGGTGCTCTTCGACCAGCCGCCCGCCACGGTGGCCGGGCGCGTGCTGGTGCCCCTGCGCGGCGTGTTCGAGCGTATGGGCGCCACGGTCGCCTGGGACGACCGCACGCAGAGTGTGCTCGCCGTGCGCGGAACGACCACGGTGCAGTTGCAGATCGGCAGCCGCATCGCCCGCGTCAACAACCGGCCCATCGAACTGGACGTGCCCGCCATGCTGGTGGGCGGGCGGACGCTGGTGCCCCTGCGGTTCATCAGCGAGTCGCTGGGCGCCAACGTGGAGTGGAACGCGGACACCCGCGTGGTCGCGATCTGGACGGGCGGCCAGGCTGCCTCGGCGCCCACCGCTCCACCGCCCACCGCCCAGCCGCCGGCTCCCCAGCCCGCGGCGCAGACGGTGCGAGGTGTGCTCGCTGGGGTCAATCCCGGCGAGCAGAGGATCGCGGTGGCGTCGAGCGACGTCGTCTACCGCATCCGAATCACCGGCGAGACCGCGATCACCCGCGTCGATACCTCCGGTGCCGGCGGATCGGTCAGCCTGTCGGCGCTGCGAAGGGGTGACGATGTCGAGGTGGCGATGAGCGGCAATGTGGCGACGCAGATCCGCGCCCGCTACCAGATGACCAGTGGCAGGATCGAGGCGATCGCGAAGGGCGCGCACATGATCATCCTGTCCGACGGCCGGACCGTCCGGTATGTGCAGAACGTCATGGTGACGAGCAGCGGCCAGGTCGCGCAGGCCGGGGTGGATGCCCTGAAGCCCGGGCAGATCGTGGAGATGCGGCTGAATCCTTCGACCCAACTCGCCTGGGAGATCGCCATGCTGTCCGGCGCGGCGCAGGTCACCCAGGCGCCGGCCGCGCCGCCCGCCCCGCCCACGGTCAAGGGGATCATCATCGCGGTGACGCCTGCCCAGAGGGCGACCGACCAGCCGCGGATCACCGTGGAGGCCGGCGGCGTCCAGCACGTGATCAGGATCACGCCGGACACGGCGATCTCGCGCGTCGAGGCGTCTTCGGGCGCGGGAGGGTCGGTGGGCGTGGCCGCGTTGAAGGCCGGCGACGACGCGGAGGTCACGATGGGTCAACAGGTCGCGACCCGGGTTCGTGCCAGCTATCTGATGACGAACGGGCGGATCGAGGCGATCGCGAAGAACGCGCGCACGGTCGTGCTGAGCGACGGCCGGTCCATCAAATATGTACCCAGCGTGCTGGTGATGGCCAGCGGCCAGGTCTCGCAGCAAGGCGCGGATGTGCTGAGACCGGCCCAGGTTGTGGAGATGAGGCTGAACCCCACGACACGGGAGGCCTGGGAGATCAATATCCTCAGTGGGGTGACTCAGGTTCCCAGGGAGATGAGGTTGACGCTGGCCAAGCCCAAGCCCGGGGAATCTGTGGGCAGTCCGATCGAGGTACAGGGCACCACCGCGCCCAACTCTCGCGTGGAGATCGGGGTCACCTGGTTCCTGGGCTTCTCCGTCGGCAGCCAGATCGTCACCGCCGACGCAAACGGTGGCTTTGCCGCCAAGGTCCCGATCACGGTCGTGGCACCCAGCTCATCCTACCTGGTGACGGTGACCGCGGTCCACCCGGAGTTGGGACGCAAACAGGAGCAGTTCACGGTGACGGTGCGCTGAGAGACGGCTCGCCTGAGGTTCTTGCCTGAGGGTGCGGCGGCGCCCCGGGAGCGACTCCCGGGGCGCCGCAGTTTCTCTATCCCGGCAAAGAGTTCCGGAAGACCGCCGGGACCCGTCGGCAGGGTAAATACGCGGGCCTTTCCGCGGCGTGGTGACTCGCTCAAGATGCCGGAGGAGCGTCGCCGGCGGTCACGGGGGGACCTCTCGATAATCCGAGCGATCAGGCATCGCCTGGGCCCGCGGAAGAGGGTGCGTGCGACCGCGCCGGGATCGAGATCGCGCCGCTACGCGCGGGCCCGCGGCATGGCGGCCCGCACGGCGGTCTCATAGACGCGCACGCCGTTCCCGCGCTCAGGGAGGTTGCTCCGGGCTCGCGCCAGGATCTGCAGGAACCCGGGCTCCAGCGCCTCGCCGGTCAGCTCCTGCGCCAGCTGGATGGCGCGTCCCGCGTAGCGCAGCACCTGCGTCGCCTCGATCCCCGCGATGTCGTCGAAGAACCAACCGCAGCTGGTGTACATGAGCATGGTGTGGCGCTGGACCTCCAGCCACGTCAACACCCGCGCCCGGACATCGTCCTCCAGAGGACGCGCGGCAGGGCGCGCGGCGTGCGCGCGCAGAAACCGCTCCACGCTCCGCGCCGACGGGTCCAGCACGACAGCGATGTAATCATCTCGCGCCGCCCACGGATCCGCGAGATACCGGCCCACCTCCTGCGCGTACCGCGGCACCAGCCGGTCCCGCAACCAGTCCATCGCCAGCCGGAGGGGATCGCGCCAGGCCTGGCTCCACTCCGGCGACCCCTGCCGGCACCCGCAGTCGCCGCGCCACCGCTCCACGCCGTGGGCGCAGCTCCAGGCGGTGAATTCGGCGATCTGCGCGTCGTGGGTCGCGGGGTACCGCGCCAGGTACTCGCCGTAGTTGGTGAGGCGGGCGAGGCCACGCGACTCGATGGCGTGCAGCGCGTACGCCAGCGCCATCTCCCCAAACTTCTTGTGGTGCCCGTAGGTCTCCCCGTCGGTGGCGATGTGCGCGATCTGGGGGCGGCCGCGCGCACCGTCGAAGGCCCCGAGCAGCGCCTGGGTGAATCGCTCGCCGTCGGTGAGCAGGTCCGCAAATGCCACATCCCGGGCCACGGGCCGCAGGTAGAAGAAAGCGTGGATCGCCCGCCCGGAGGGCAGAGGAATGCGGTAGGGCATGGTGGGATCGATGCCCGCGGGCCCCACGTCCTCCCACGCGGCACGGCCGACCTCCCGCACCCGGACCGCCTGGTGCGGGCTGAGGATGGTGAACCGGATCCCCTGCTCCGCCAGGACCTCCAGCGTCTCCACGTCCACCCCGGTCTCCGGCAGCCACATCCCCTCGGGTGCGCGGCCGACGCGGTGGGCGAAGTCGCGGATGCCCCAGATGACCTGGGTCCGCTTGTCGCGCCAGGTGGCCAGCGGCATGATCATGTGGTTGTAGACCTGGGCGATGGCGGAGCCGTGGCCGGAGTACCGGCGCCGGCTCTCCCGGTCCGCGTCCAGGATCGCCCGGTACACCTCCGGCGCGTGCGACTCCATCCAGGACAGCAGGGTCGGCCCGACGTTGAAGCTGATCCGGGCATAGAGGTTGACGGTCTTGGCCACGTGCCCGTCGCCGTCCAGGATGCGGGCGGCGGCGTTGGGCGCGTAGCACTCCGCGGTGACGCGCTCGTTCCAGTCGTGGTAGGGCGCCGCGGAAGGCTGGCGCTCCACCGCGCCGGTCCACGGATTCTCGCGCGGGGGCTGGTAGTAGTGGCCGTGGATGCAGACGTACCGTTCCATGCGCTCCGTTCCCCACCTTCGGTTTCTCGGGCTCCGTTGCCCGCGCCGCGGCTCCACCCGGCCGCGCGCCGTCATCCCTCGCCCTCCCACTTGAAGAAGCGCGCGGCCAGCGGCGGCAGGTTGAGCGCCGCGGAGTGGGACCGGCCGTGCCAGGGCACCGGCTCCGCCTCCAGCCGGTCGGTGCCGCCGCCGTAGCCGCTGCCACCGTAGATGGAGGCGTCGCTGTTGAGCACCTCCCGCCACCGGCCCAGCCGGGGGAGCCCTACCCTATAGTTATCGCGCGGCGCGGGCGTAAAGTTGAACACGGCCACGATCAGATCGTCGGGTTTCCGGCCCCGGCGCAGCAGGCTCACCACGCTGTGCTCCACGTCGGTGCAGTCAATCCAGGAGAAGCCGGCGGGGTCGCAGTCCAGTTCGTGCAGGGCCGCTTCCCACCGGTACACGCGGTTCAGGTCCCGCACCCAGCGCTGCACGCCGGCGTGGAACGGATACTGCAGGAGGTGCCACTCCAGGCTGCCCTCGTGATTCCACTCCCGCCACTGGCCGACCTCGCCGCCCATGAACAGCAGCTTCTTGCCGGGCTGCGCGTACATGTAGGCGAACAACAGGCGCAGGTTGGCGAACTTCTGCCACTCGTCGCCCGGCATCTTCCCCAACAGCGCCCCCTTGCCGTGCACCACCTCGTCGTGGGACAGGGGCAGGATGAAGTTCTCCGTGAAGGCGTTCAGCATCCGGAAGGTCAGGTCGTTGTGGTGGTACTTGCGGTGGATGGAATCGCGGGTCTTGTAGCTGAGGGTATCGTGCATCCAGCCCATGTCCCACTTCAGGCC
>JACQTN010000287.1 GCA_016210785.1 Armatimonadota bacterium | reverse complement strand
GGCTTGTCGCCCCAGTAGGTGGGGTTGGGGACGATCACCAGGCGCTGGTTGGGGATCCACTCCCGCAGCATGTAGGGCCCGGTGCCCACGGGTTGGCGTTTGATGTCGTCGGCGGGCTTGCCCAGCGACGATGGGGCCATCAGGCCGCCCACGGCGCTGGTCAGGTGGTTTAGCACCGGCGCGAATGGCCGGTTGGTCTGGATCACGATGGTGTGCTCGTTGACGATGTCCACCTGCTTGATGAAGCCCACGAACGCCGCCGCCCGCGGCGAGCGGGCCGCCCGCTCCAGGCTCACCTTGGCGGCCTGGGCGTTGAAGGGTGTGCCGTCGCTGAACTTGACGTCTTTGCGGAGTTCAAACCGCCAGGAGGTCGGCCCCAGGTACAGCCACCGCAGGGCCAGCCTGGGCCGGATCTTCATGTTCAGGTCGAAGGACACCAGCGTGTCGAAGATCATGTTGTCCACCACGATGTCGGTGGTGGCCAGGTAGTTGTGCGGGTCGAGCGTCAGCGCGTCGGTGCCCACGGCGATGGTCACCGTGCCGCCGCGCTGCGGCGCCGCCGGCGCCGCCTGCGATCCGGCGACGACCAGCAGCCCCCACGCCATGCTCGCCACCACGGCCAGGGCTGCGACGCTCTGTGCATGCCTGCGCACTCGCACCATCATGGTGACTCCCCACCTCCGTTCAGGACTTGGACGATCTCGTTCGTGCGCGTTCGCGGTCAATCGTTCACGCCCGGCGTCAAACCTTCGCGATCACCTCCCGCGCGAAGGTCTCGATGAACTCTTCGATGCTCTGTCCGGGCGCCAGCCACGGCAGCGCCGCCAGGTGCGTGATGCCCCCCGCGGCCAGATCCCGCGCCTTGGCCCGGCAGTACTCCGGGTCGCCCGCCATGGTGAAGTGGCGCAGCAGGTCGTCGTCCACCAGTTCCGTCACCCGCGCCATGCTGGCCGAGTGCATGCCGTAGGTGCTCTGGGCCAGCGCCTCCGACATCTCCGGGGACAGGCGCACGCCCAGGTCGTTGAGCACCGGTTTGGACGATACCAGCACCCCGGCCACGATCTTGCGCACCGCGTCTTTCGCCGCGCCGCCGTCAGCGTGCACGGCGGTGTGCAGCCAGATCATGCGGTCGAGATCGTCCATGGACCGGCCGGCGCGCGCCGCGCCCGCCCGCACCGCCTTCATCGCGTAGCCGAGCGTCTCGGGAGACGCCAGCGCGCCGATGATGACGCCGTCGCCGATGCGGCCGGCCAGCTCCAGGATCTTCGGTCCGCGGCCGGCCACGTACACGGGGAACAGCCCGGTGGGCCTGAAGTGGAGCGTGCCTCCGTGAAACTGGATGAGTTCCCCGTGGCAGGTGGCGTCGTCGCCCGTGCCCAGCTTCCGGATCAGTTCCACCGCCTCCCGGATCGCCACCGCGGGGCGGGGCCGGTCGATGCCCATGGCGTCGAAGCCGCTGGCGCCGGCCCCGATCCCCAGCACCATGCGGCCGCCCGACAGCTCGTGCAGCGTGTACATCGCCGCCGCGGTGAGGGCGGGATGCCGGCTGTACGGATCGGTGACGCACGGTCCCATGCGCAGCCGCGTCGTCGCCCGCGCCGCCAGGGTCATGTAGGAGTAGCAGTCGTAGAAGAACCGCTCGTCGGGCACCCACAGAGTGGTGAACCCCAGCGCCTCCGCCATCTGCGCGATGCGCACGAAGCGGTCCGGCGGGTGCCAGGGCATGACTCCGAGGCCGAAGGTCAGCGATGTCACCGTCGTCGTCTCCTCAAAGGCCGCATCCGGAACGCAGTCTCAGGACCGCCTGCACGCGTAGGGCCAGATGAGGCGGCTCTTTTCCGGGACGACTCCCTCGCCTTCGATCAGGTGCGGGATGGGGACCGACTTCGCGTCGCCGGGAAGCGCCCGCACGGCGCGCGTGTCCAGGGGCAGGCCGCGATAGGCCGCCAGCGGGTCAATCCAGCTCCCGTTGGGCGGATGGAAGAACAGCCGCGCTTCAAACCGGTCGTCCGGACTCGCGAACGTGGTGAGGTGAAGATGAAAAGACCCCTGAGGCCCGTAGTGCCCGTAGGTCCCCGTGGCGCCGGTGAGCGCAATCTGCTGGCCCATCCGGACGCGCTCGCCCACCGGCAGCGCCGGCATGTCTTTCAGGTGCTTGTATTGCGAGTAGAGCCACACCGGAAACCCCGTATCGGCGGGGGCATGCTGGAGCACGATCTCGATGCCTCCGATGCCGTCCTCCACGCCCGGCTTCTTGGACACAACCGCACCGTCGGCGATGGCCAGAATGGGTGTCCCGTCCGGCGCCGGGATGTCGAGGCCCCCGTGAAAGCCGTGGTAGAAGCGGGGAGTCCGCATGCTGTTGTCGCCGCGCGTGCGGTCGGCAAAGAATGAATTGGCCCGCCGGCAGGTGACCCCTGCGGGGTAGACCGGCCGCAGCCCGGTGGGTTCCAGCCCCCTGGCCCGCAGCGTCTCCAGGGAGGCCCTGGTGGGAGAGAAGTCGAGCCCGCTCTCGCGGGGACCGGCACTGGCGGCCTCCATCGAGAATCCAGACAGGCTCGCCAGCGCGGTCAGGACGGCGAGAAGGATCCACATGTGCTCACCTCCGCAGCCGTGGGTCCAGAGCGTCACGGAGTCCGTCACCCAACAGGTTAAAGGCCAGCACCAGCACCAGCAGGAACATCCCCGGCGCCACGATGATGTGGGCCGCGTCGAACAGGTACGATCGTCCCTCCGCCACCATCAATCCCCACTCCGGGATGGGCGGCTGCGCACCCAGCCCCAGGAAGGAGAGGCCGGCGATGGACAGCACGTCGGCGCCCAGCCCCACCGTCGCCAGCACCACGATCGGCGCCAGCACGTTGGGCAGCAGGTGCCGGCCCACGATGCGCACGTCGCTGGCGCCCAGCGCCTGCGCCGCCTCCACGTACTCCGCCTGCTTCACCGTCAGCGCCGTCCCGCGCACCACCCGGATGTACTGCGGCGTCCGGGTGATGCCCACGGCCACCGCCGCGCTCACCAGCCCCGGGCCGAGGATCGCCACGATGATGATGGCCAGCAGCAGGTACGGGAAGGCCAGCATCACGTCGGTGGTCCGCATGATCAGTCCTTCGCTCCAGCCGCCCCGGTATCCCGCGCTCAGGCCGAGCGGCACGCCCACCAGGCCCGCCAGCGTCGTCGCCAGCAGCGCCGCGCCCAGCGTGTAGCGCGCGCCGTGGGCCACGCGGGCCAGGATGTCCCGCCCCAGGGCGTCGCGGCCGAACGGGTTGCCCGGCCCGGGCGGCGCCCGCCGAAGCGACAGATCCTGGCCGCTGGGGTCGAGCGACGGCACCAGCGGCGCCGCGGCGGCCATCACCGCCATGCCCAGCACGACCAGCAGCCCCAGCACCGCGGTCCGATCGCGGAAGAACCTCCGCACCACGAGCCGCCGCGGGGAGAGCACCTCCGGCGCGCGGCGGGAGAGCGCTGGGACGCCGCCCGCGCTCCCGGCCACCGTGCTCGCCCTACGCATACCTGATCCGCGGGTCCAGGGCCGCGTAGAGCAGGTCCACGCCCAGGTTGATGAGCGCGAAGCTGGCGGCGATCAGCAGGGCGCTGCCCCTGATCACCGCGTAGTCCCGCGCGAAGACTGCGATGACCAGCAGGCGTCCCAGCCCCGGCAGCGCGAACACGGTCTCCGTCAGCACCGCGCCCGCCAGCAG
>JACQTN010000281.1 GCA_016210785.1 Armatimonadota bacterium | reverse complement strand
GGAGGGCTCCCGCCGACGAACGCACGGGGACCCAGTAAAACGTCTTCAAGCAATGCTCCAGACCGAAGACCTCACCAAGTCGTACAAGGGCCGCAAGGTCGTTGACGACGTTTGCCTGGAGGTAAAACGCGGCGAGGTGGTGGGGCTGCTGGGACCCAACGGCGCGGGCAAGACCACCACCTTCTACATGATCGTCGGCCTGGTCCGCCCCGACGGCGGCGAGGTCAGCCTCAACCGGACCCGGCTCACCGACCTGCCCGTCCACGAGCGCGTGCGCGGCGGGATCGGCTACCTGGCCCAGGAGCCGTCGGTGTTCCGCGGGCTCACCGTGGAGGAGAACATCACGCTGATCCTGGAAGCGGCGGGCCGGCCGCCGGAGGCGCGCCGGGGCGTGCTGGACCAGTTGATCGAGGAGTTCGGCCTGGGCGCGGTGCGCCGGCAGTTGGGCGCGACGCTGTCGGGCGGCGAGCGCCGGCGCGTGGAGATCGCCCGCGTGCTGGCCCTGGAGCCCTCCTTCGTGCTGCTGGACGAGCCCTTCACCGGCATCGACCCCAAGTCGGTGGCCGAGATCCAGGAGATCGTCCTCTATCTGCGCAAGCGCGGGCTCGGCATTCTCATCACCGACCACAACGTGCGCGAGACGCTGGAGATCACCGACCGCGCCTTCCTGATCTACGAGGGCCGCATCCTCATGTCGGGGACGTCGGCTGAGATCACACAAAGTGAAGAAGCTCGCCGCTTCTATCTCGGCGAGCGGTTTCAGATGTGATGGTGCAGAGGGTTCACGCGTGAGGCTGCTGGACCGCTACCTGCTCAAAGAGGTGGGCGGCGCCTTCCTGTTCGGCCTGGGCGTCTTCACCACGCTGCTCATGGCCAACCACCTGTTCCAGTTCGGCCGCATCGTCCTCATCCAGGGCGGCACGCCCGCTCTGGCGGTGCGGCTGGTCCTGTACAAGCTGCCGGAGGCGCTGGCCTACAGCCTGCCCATGAGCATCCTGCTGGGCACGCTGCTGGCCCTGGGCCGCCTCAGCGACCGCAACGAGGTGGCGGCCCTGCGCACGGGCGGCATCAGCCTGGTGCGGATCGCCCTGCCCATCCTGGCCATCGGCTTCCTGGTGAGCGTGGCCACGCTGGCCCTCAACGAGGGCGTCGTGCCGGAGACGGAGCGCCGGTTCCGCAAGGCCTTCAACGAGGAGTTCCTCAAGCGGCCGCGCATCACCCAGGAGCACGTCTCGTTCCGGGACGAGGTGGACGGGCTGGAGTCGGTGTTCTACGTGCGCCGCTTCCGCGCCGAGGCGGGCGTGATGGAAGGCGTGCTGGTCAACCAGTTGAAGGATGGCAGCCTGCGCCGCGTCGTGGAGGCGCAGCGCGCCCGCTACGCCGCCGGCGGGTGGGAGATGGAGGACGGCATGCTCTACCTGGTGGAGCCGAGGGGGACGGTCACCACCCGCTTCGCCCACCTGCGCCTCAACCTGCGGCGCACGCCGGAGCAGATCGCCACGCCGGTCAAAGATCCCTCCGAGATGACGATCCGTGAACTGCGCGCCGCGCTGAACATGCTGCGGCGGAGCGGCCAGCGGGTGAGCCGGTACATTCTGGAGATCAACTCCAAGGTGGCCGTGCCGATGGCCGGGTTCTTCTTCACGCTGGTGGCCATCCCGCTGGGGCTGCGGCCGCACCGCTCGGGCACGTCCATCGGGCTTGGTCTGAGCATCGTGGTAATCCTGGCCTACTACCTGCTGCTCTCGCTCACCATCGCCCTGGGGCAGAGCGACCGCCTGCCGCCGGTCGTCGCGGCCTGGCTGCCCAACGTCGTGATGGGCGGGCTGGGCGCGGTGCTGCTGGGTCGGGCCTCGCGCTGATGCATTCCGTTCACCCTGAGCGTGTCAAAGGGTGGGGACTCTGCATGCCCCGCGCGTCGAGGCCTGTCCTGAGCGACGTTCGCGTCGACGTTCCGTGCACCTCGACGGGGCTCAGTGCGGACGGAGTCGAAGGAATCTCCGCGCGAACCGCATCGCGATCGGCATGAGCCACGAGCGCCGCTGGCTGGCCGCGATCCTTCTGGGCGCGTTCCTCCTCTTCACCTTCCGGCTGGGCGACGGCAGCCTGTGGGACCAGGACGAGGCCAAGTACACGCAGGTCGCCCGCGAGATGGTGCTGAACGGCGATCCCCTCACGCTGCGCTACAACGGTGTCCCCTGGTTCGTTCACCCACCGCTGTACTTCTGGCTGGTGGCGGCCACTGCACGCCTCTTCGGATTCACCGAGTTCGTGGCGCGGATCTGGTCGGCCGTCTTCGGCGTGGCCGGGGTGTGGGCCACCTATCTCCTGGGGCGCGATCTCTACGGGCCGCGCACCGGCCTGCTGGCCGCCGTCATTCTGGCCACCGCGCTTCAGTACTTCATCCAGTCGCGGCTGGCGGTCTTCGACGTGGTGCTGGTGGCGTTCATGCTGCTGGCGGCGCGCGCGTTTTGGATCGCGTATCGGACGGACGGCCGGCGCGCCCTGCCGTTCTTCGCGTGGGCAGGGCTGGCCACGCTGGCCAAGGGGCCCATCGGGCTGCTGCTGCCCGGCATGGTGGCGCTGGTGTTCCTGGCGCTGCGCCGCGACCTCAAGCGCCTGCGGGAGGTGCCCTGGCATCTCGGCATTCCCCTGTATGCCGTGATCGGGCTCGGCTGGTATGTGGTGGAGGCGCTCCGCCACGGCGGTGCCTTCGTGGGGACCGCCATCGGCTATTACACGTTCACGCGTTTCCTGGGCGCCGTGGAAGGGCAGTCGGGTTCGGTGTGGTACTACGTGCCCGTGCTGCTGCTGGGGACCTTCCCCTGGACCGCGTTTGCGCCGGGGATGATCGCATATCACTGGCGGCAGATCGGCGCAGGACGATCGCGACGGCTGGCGGTGTCCGCGGGGCCCGAGGCGGCATCGTGCGCACCCGCCTCCGACGCGGACGCCAGCCTCTTCCTCCTGCTGTGGTGCGCGCTCACCTTCCTCTTCTACACCGCCGCCGGGACGAAGCTGCCCAACTACGTGCTGCCCATCTACCCCCTCCTTGCCGTGGGCCTGGGCGCGATGTGGGACGCGGCGCTGGGGGAGGGCGACCCGGCGGCGCGGCGGGCCGCGGGCTGGGGCGTCGCGCTCATGGCGGCCGCGGCGGTCATGGCCGGCGCGGGGATCGTGTTCTTCCTGCGCGGCAGGTACCCGGCGGAGATGCCCGCGATCGCCGGCCAGTTGCGGCTGATCGGCCTGATCCAGGCCGTGGGGACGGCGGCGGCCGCGGGCGCGTTCCTGGCCCGGCGCGACCGCCTGGCGTTTGCCGCGATCCCCGTGGCCATGGTCGTGACGCTGGCCGTGGTGCTGGTGAGCGTCCTGCCCGTGGTGGAGGCGCACAAGCCCATGAAGACGTTTGCCGCGACGGTGCGCGCGCGCCTGGGCCCGGACGAACACCTGGCGGTCTTGATGGAGGAGCGGGCGAGCCTGCGCTACTATGTAGAGCGGCGGGTGGAGTGGTTCGACGACGCGGGTCGTTTCCTGGCCCACGTCTGCGCGTCCCCGCACCGGGTCGTCGTGGTGCCGGAGGGCCCGGAGCACGCGGCGCTGCGTGCGTCGCTGGGCCCGGCGCGGGCGGTGGCGCGGGGCGGCGGCGTGCAGGCCCTGGAGATGGAGGGGCGGCTCGCGTGCCGTTAGTCCATAAGGTTGGGTGGAGTGTCTTTGCGCCACTCCACCCTTCACCACGTATCCGACCGGGGGAGGCGCTTCGCCTCCCCCACGAACCCCCACCCGCGATGGTGGGGGGTTCCAGAACACAGGTGATGCTCGGCCTCGGCGAAGCCGGGCCTGCGCATGACGAAGCATGATTTCCCGTTTTCCCGGACGCGGTGCCAGCCCGTGCCGAGCCCTTCACACTATGCCTGACCTTTCGGTGGTCGTGCCGACCTACAACGAGCGGGAGATGCTGCCGCTGTTTCTGGCGCGGATCGCCGACGTGGCGCGCGGCCTGCCGCTGGAGGTGGTGGTGGTGGACGACAACTCTCCCGACGGCACCGCCGACGCCGCGGGAGCGCTGGGCCGCCAGTACGCGGGCCGCTTTGCGCTCCAGGTGGTCCGGCGTCCCGGGAAGGTGGGTCTGGCCACGGCGGTGCTGGATGGCGCAAAGGCGGCGCGGGCCCCCGTGGTGGCGGTGATGGACTGCGATCTTTCCCACCCGCCCGAGCTCTTACCCAGGCTCCTGGAGGCGGTGCGGGGCGGAGCGGGAATCGCCGTGGCGTCGCGCTACGTCCCGGGCGGCGGAATCAGGGACTGGCCCCTGTGGCGGCGCGGCGTGAGCCGCGTCGCCACCCTGATGGCGCGCCTGGTGCTGGGCGGGCGGGTCCGCGATCCGGTCTCGGGGTTCTTCGCGGCGCGCCGGGAGATTCTCACCGGCCCGACGTATTGGGGCATGGGGTTCAAGATCCTGCTGGAGGTGCTGGCGCGTGCCCCGCGGGCGCGCGTGGTCGAGATCCCGTACGTGTTCGTGGACCGCGCCGTCGGGCGCAGCAAGCTCTCCAAAGGCGAGATGAGCACCTTCCTGCGGCTCCTGTGGCGCCTCCGGGCGCTGCGGGCGAGAGGGGAACGGGGCGGGAGTCCGAATACCCCTTTCGGGTGACGCGGTGCGCATCGAATTCGGCCTGATCCTCATCCCGCTGCTCGTCGTCGTCAGCGGCATCATCGCCTTCATCGGCAACCTGGTGGGCCGCAACATCGGCCGCCAGCGGTTGAGCCTGCTGGGGTTACGCCCCCGCCACACCGCCCAGATCATCACCATCCTCACCGGCGTGCTCATTACCATCCTCACCCTCGGCGTCGTCCTCGTGCTTTCCCAGGATGCCCGCGTGGCCCTCTTCCGCATGAACATGTTGCGCGAGGAGACGGCGCGGCTGGAGGCGGAGATCAAGCAGCAGGAGTCGCGCCTGCGCCTGATGCGCCTGGGGGACATCGCCTACCTGACCAACCAGGAGGTGCTGCGCACGGTGGTGGATGGCCGCTACCCTCTGCCGGCGGTGGAGCGCCAGGTGGACCTGTTCCGGCAGCGGGCCATCGAGGTGGCCGCGGCCAACGGCATCAGCCCCGAGGCCACCAGCGGTGAGGTGATCCGGCTCTTCCCGCCCGGCACGCGCTGGGATAAGGTGGCGGAGGTGATCAACTACCACGGCGTGGAGATGGTGCTGCGCCTGGTGGCCGTGGAGAACACGCCGCGCGGCATGCCGCTGGTGGCCACCCTCATCTGGTTCGAGAACAAGCTGGTCTTCCGCAAGGGAACGGTGCTGGTCCAGGGCACCGTGGACGGCCGCGGGCCGCGCGAGGCCGTCATCGAGTCGGTCCTGCGCCTGGTGGACGCCGCGAGCGGCGGGGCGCGGGGGAAGGTCATCTCTCCACCATTTGGACCGATCGGCGCCGGGCCGGACGTGCGCGCCGACTACGACATGCTGCGCACCCGCATGGAGCAGATCCAGACCCTGCGCCGGCCGGTGAAGGTGATCGTGCGGGCGCTTGCCGACACCTACGCGGTGGGGCCGCTGGTGCTGGACCTGGAAGTGGTCAGATAGTCGCCGGGGACGACGCGGGCGCCGGGGCAGGAGTCCTGTCGCACGGCGCAGAATAGAGACGCGTAACAACTGCATAGCGGATCAAGCGGTGCAGGTGGACGGACCGACGGGCGCGGTCCGTCAGAATAGGGAAGCCGGTGTAAATCCGGCGCGGTCCCGCCGCTGTGACCGGGGAGCCGCCTCTGCTAGATGCCACTGGGCCGTCCGGCCCGGGAAGGCGGGAGGCGGGCGGTGATCCGGAAGCCAGAAGACCTGCCTGCACCGTTGACCCACTCGAATTCGCGAACGGCGGGCGTTCGCGGCTCGCGGATGTCCGCGCGAATTCGAGCGGGTTACTGCCGCACGCCTTCGGTTGAAGGGAGGTGGGCACGTGGGGTGCAGATCTCTTCCCGGTCCTCGTCGCGCGCTGCGCGGGCGAGGTTTTTTCTTGGCAGGGGCGGCCGCGGCGCTGGCCGTTGTTCTGGCGCCCGTCCCGTCCGGCGCGCGGGCGCAGGTCCCGGTCTTCGAGCTGGACGAGGTGATCGTCCCGGGGAAGCGGCCGCAGGTGCGCGGGACTTCCCCGGCGTCGGTAAGCGTGATCACCGCGGCGGAGATGGAGCGGCTGGGCGCGCGCACCGTCGGCGACGCGCTGGCGCACCTTCCCGAGGTCACGGTGCTCAGCTACGGCAGCTATGGGGCGCTGAATACCCTGAGCATCCGTGGCGCGGGCGCCACCCAGGTGCTCGTGCTGCTGGACGGCATGCCGGTCACCGGGCTGCTCACGGGTACGGTGGACCTGCGCACCCTGCCCGTGGAAGGTGTGGAGCGCATCGAGGTGCTGCGCGGGCCCTTCTCCGCGCTGCACGGAAGCGGCGCGCTGGGTGGCGTGGTCAACATCGTTTCACGCACGCGCGTGGCGCCGCGCCTCTCCGGCAGCTACGGGTCCTTCGACACCGCGGGCGCGGCGGTGCACTACGGGACAACGGACGCGGCACAGCGGCGCGGCGCCGGTATCATCGGACGGTTGGACCGCTCCTCGGGCGCCCGACCCAACAGCGGGCTCGACAGCCGGCACGCGGCCCTGCGCCTCTTCGACGGCGCGCTGGCTTTGCGCCTGCGGGCCTACACGGCGCAGGTGGGGGTGCCCGGTGATGCGGTCTGCCCCACGCCGAGTGCGCGCCAGGACGACGATCGCACGATCCTGGATCTCACGTGGCGGCCGCCCGACGGCCGCCGGAGCTTCACCCTCTACTGGCGCGACGAGCGCACCGCCTACACCGATCCCGCGGGCTCCACCTGTTTCGCCTTCCCCTCCACCAGCCGCACCACGGGCGGGGTGCTGGGGCTGCAGTGGCAGAGCCTGCTGGCGCAACGTGGCGGGCATGTGGTCGTGGGAGGCGTGGAGGCGGAGGCGCTGCGCCTGACCAGCACCCTCTCCGGCGTGGGCGAGCGCACCGCCACCACCGGGGCTATCTATCTGGC
>JACQTN010000280.1 GCA_016210785.1 Armatimonadota bacterium | reverse complement strand
GCAGAAGGCCATCGACGCCTGGATCTACCGGTCCGACCGCATCCGGGAGCGCATGCGGGAGCAGATCCTGCGGGGCACGGTGCTCATCGACACCGAGGGCGAAAAGGTGGGCCAGGCCAACGGCCTCTCCGTGATTCAACTCGGAGATTTTGCGTTCGGCCGGCCCAGCCGCATCACCGCCCGCACCTACGTGGGCGGTCGCGGCGTCATCAACATCGAGCGCGAGATCGCCATGTCCGGCCGCATCCATAGCAAGGGTGTCTTCATCCTGGCTGCCTACATGGGCGGCAAGTACGCGCAGGACAAGCCCCTCAGCTTCTCGGCCAGCCTCACTTTCGAGCAGCTGTACGAGGAGGTGGAAGGGGACAGCGCCAGCAGCACGGAGCTGTACGCGCTGCTCAGCGACCTGGCCGGCGTGCCCATCGACCAGAGCCTGGCGGTGACCGGCTCGGTGAACCAGAAAGGTGAGATCCAGCCTATCGGCGGCGTCAACGAGAAGATCGACGGGTTCTTCGGCGCCTGCAAGGCGCTGGGGTTCACCGGCCGGCAGGGGGTCATCATCCCGCACCAGAACGTGTCCCACCTGATGCTGCGGGAGGAGGTGGTGGACGCCGTGCGGGAGGGGCGCTTCCACATCTACGCGGTGCGGACGGTGGAGGAAGGGTTGGAGATCCTTACCGGGATGCCGGCGGGCGCCCCGGACCGGGACGGCTGCTATCCGGAGGGCACTCTCAACGCGCGCGTCATGCAGCGCCTCGGCGAGCTGGCCGAGCGGTTGCGCCGCTTCGGCCCCGGCGGGCCCCGTCCCCGGGAGGAGCCGGAGCCGCCGCGGGAAGTGCCGGGGGAGCCGCCGCCAGCCTAGTTGCCCGCGCGGCCGAGAGGAAGGGCGGGGGCTGTTCGAGAACCAGTTGCGGCACCGGGATGGTAGTAGTAATGTGAGCAAGACGCGGCACAGGGGGAGGGGGACGCACCCTCCCCCTCACAGTCTCTGAGTCGCCGACCATAAACCGCGGCGCGGCGGCGGCCGTCAGTTAATCTTAGGGCCGTCGGCCCGGACCGCGGAGAACCGACGGGAGGCTGCGTATGAAGCGGGTAAGCGCACTGGCGATGGCAGTCGCGTTGTTCGTGGCGGTCGCCCCGTGGCCGGCACATGCCCAGGCACAGGCGCCGCCACCCGTGCCCGTGCCGGGGAAGCCCATGATGCTGGCCGACGCCATCGCGTACGCGCTGCAGAACCATCCGAGCGTACAGGCACAGTCACAGGCGGTGGCGGCGTCGGAGGCCCGGCTGGGCCAGGCCAGGGCGCCGCAGGAGGTCCAGATGACGGCGAGCGGCAGCGCCAACGCCAACACCGTGAGCAGCACGACGGGCAGCCCGACCGGATCCGACCCGCGGATCGACCACTCCCTGCGGCTGCGGACGACGTACCTGCTCTACGACGGGGGGACGCTGAAGCTGGCGATCGCCCAGGCGGAGCAGTCGGTGACCGCGTCGCGCTTCCAGCTCGACCAGACCCGCCAGGAGATCGCGCTGGCGGTGGCCCAGGCCTACTTCGCGACGCTGAAGGCGCGGCAACTGGTGGAGGTCAGGCAGCACTCGCTCCTGCGGGCGCAGCAGCAACTGGCGCTGGCCCAGGCCAGCGTCGACGCGGGCGTGGCGCCTCGCGCCGACGTGATCAAGGCGCAGGCGGGCCTGGCGCAGACCCAGCTCGACATGATCACGGCGCGATCGGTGGGCGAGCGGACGCTGGCGACCCTCAAGGGGGCCATGGGGCTCCCCGTCACGGCGTCGCTGGAGATCGTGGACACCCAGCAGCGTCCGCCGATGGACCTGGACCGCGACAAGGCGGTGGCGGAGGCGGTGGCCAACCGGGCGGAGGTGAAGAAGGCCCAGGCGGATGTGGCCGCGGCGGAGTCGGCGCTGCAGTCCGCGGAGATGAAGACCAGGGTGGTCCCCACGGTGGACGCCCGCGCGGACTACGTGGTGAGCCCATCCGGCCTGATCGGGTGGATCCTGGGCGTCACGGCGAGCATCCCGCTGGGAGACGGCGGGAAGACGCAGGCGACCGTGGCCGAGGCCAAGGCGAACCTGGCCGCGGCGAAAGCGCGGCTGGAGGCCGCGCGCCTTACGGTCTCCGTGGAGGCGCACCAGGCCTACCTGGCCCTGCAGGAGGCGGAGGCGCGGCACATCGCGGCCAGCGCCAACGTAGCCGCGGCCCAGGAGGTGCTGCGCGTGTCGGACGGACGGTACCGGGCCGGCGTGGGCGTGATCCTGGAGGTGACCGACGCGCAGGTCGGGCTGCTCACCGCCGAGCTGACACAGGTGGAGACGATCTACGACATCCAGGCCGCGATCGCGGCGCTGCGCAAGGCGGCGGGCCGGCCGGTTGCGGGCAGCTAGCCGGCAAGGCTGGGTGGAGTGTCTCTCTGCCACTCCACCCGTTCAACTCACAGCGCCGATACCGACACATTGTGGGAAGCTGGCCCTGCGCATGACATCTGCGAGACGCGCTGCTTGGGTCGTTCCATTGGAAACGCCCCTGGCACTGCGGGGACGAACGGTTCCGCCGGCGCTGGCGTTTCACAAATGGAAGGCTCGCGCGGCGGGCGGCGCGCGGAACGGGGCTCAGGCGTGGGGAGCGTGCGTCGAGGATGCGTGCGGGTGAACGGGTGAGCGGATGAGACGCTGGTGGCCGGTGGTCCTGGCGGCGGTGCTGATCGGGGGTGGCGTGTGGTTCTATCGCGCCCGCGCAGAGGATCTGCGCCTCCCGTGGCAGGCCCGCGCCCCGCGCGAGCTGGGCTACCGTTCCACCACGGTGGTGCGCGGCGATCTGGTGGTGGCCGTGGCTGCCACCGGCACCGTGCAGCCCCAGGCGCAGGTCGATGTGCGTTCACGCGCCACCGGCCGGGTGATCGCCGTCTACGTCCAGGAGGGCGAGCCGGTGCGCAAGGGACAGGTGCTCGTGCAGCTGGAGGACCCGGACGCCCGCGCCCAGGCCGACGCCGCGGTCAGCGCCGTCCAGACGGCTCGCGCCCGACTGGCCCAGCAGGAAGCCGCCTACCAGGCCATGCAGTCGCAGAGCGCCGCGCAAATTCGTCAGGCCCAGGCGGCGATGGACGCGGCCCGCTCCCGCCTCGCTCAGCTCACGGCGGGCTCGCGTCCAGAGGAGATCGCGCAGGCCGAGGAGGCCGTGCGCAGCGCCGAGGCGGACGTGCAGCTCGCCCGCCAGAATGTGGAGCGGGTCCGCCAGCTATTCAAGGACGGTTTCGTGTCACGGCAGCAACTGGACCAGGCCGAGGCGCAGGTGAAGACCTCGGAGGCCCAGCTTCGCTCGGCCCGCGCCCGACTGACCCTCGTGCGCATGGGCCCGCGGTCTGAAGAGATCGAGACCGCGCGCGCCCAGCTCCGGCAGGCGGAGGCTCAGCTCGCCGAGGCCCGCGCGACCGCGCTGCAGCTCGTCACCAAGACACAGGAGATCGCCGCGGCGCATGCCCAGTTGCGCAGCGCGGAGGCCGACCTGCGGGCTGCCAGCCAGAAGCTGGCGGAGACGCGCATCACCGCGCCCATCTCCGGCATCGTGGCACGCCGGGCGGTGGAGGTCGGCACGTCGGTGATCGGCGGCCTGGCCAGCAGCGGCACGCAGGTGATGCTGCTGGCCGACGTCACCACCCTGCAGGCGGCCGTGAACGTGGACGAGGTGGACATCGCCCGGATCCGCCCTCAGATGGAGGTGGACGTCACCACCCAGGACCTGCCCGGCGAGAAGTTCACCGGCACGGTCCTGCGCGTGGCCCCGCAGTCGGTGGTGGTCAACAACGTGGTGCAGTTCCCGGTCACCATCAGGGTCGACGATCCGCAGCGCCGGCTGCGCCTGGGCATGACCGTGGACGCCAGCTTCATCGTGGCGCGCCGGCTGAACGCGCTGCTGGTGCCCGCGGAAGCAGTGAAGGGCAAGGAGGTCAAGGCGGTGCTGGTGGTGAACGGCGAGCGGCTGGTGCCGCGCGTCGTGGAGGTGGGCGCCACCGACAACACGCTCACCGAGATCCGGCGCGGCCTGCAGGAGGGCGAGGTGGTGTATCTGGGGCCCGCCCGCGGGGTGCAGCGGCCGCGGCCTCAGCAGCCGACCTCTCCCATCACGCCGCAGTTCCGCCCGCGCACGCCGCCGTCCCGGCCGTGACCTGAGCGCTCCCATGCTCATCGAGATGCGCGGCATCACCAAGATCTACCAGATGGGCGGCGTGGAGGTGCAGGCGCTGCGGGGTGTCTCGCTGACCATCGACGCGGGCGAGTTCGTGGCCATCATGGGACCCTCTGGATCGGGGAAGTCCACCTGCATGAACATCGTGGGGTGCCTGGACCGGCCCACCTCCGGCCAGTACCTGCTGGACGGCGCGGACGTCTCCATCCTCTCCGACGTGGAGCTGGCCCGCATCCGCAACCGCAAGCTCGGCTTTGTTTTCCAGGCGTTCAACCTGCTGCCGCGTACGCCCGCGGTGGAGAACGCGGAGCTGCCGTTGATCTACGCCGGCACGCCCAACCGGCGCGAGCAGGCCCTGGCCGCACTGGCGGCGGTGGGTCTG
>JACQTN010000286.1 GCA_016210785.1 Armatimonadota bacterium | reverse complement strand
GGTTGAACCCGAGCACGGTGATCAGGATCGCCAGCCCCGGGAACGCGGCGACGTGGGGTGCCAGGTAGATGAGCCCGCGGCCGGAGGAAAGCATCAGCCCCCACTCCGGTGAGGGCGGCTGCGCCCCCAGCCCCAGAAACGACAGGCTGCTGCTGACTAGGATCGCCGTCCCCACGCGGAAGGTGGATCCGATGATGATGGGCGCCATGCAGTTGGGCAGGACGTGGCGGAAGGCGATGCGGAGCCCACCGGCGCCCACGGCGTGCGCCGCCTGAACGTACTCGTTCTCCGCGACCGAGAGCGCGGTGGCGCGGATGGTCACCACAGACGGCGCCGCGGATGAGATGCCGACCGCGATCAGGACGCTGGCGAGCGACGGGCCCAGCGCCGCGGCCATGGCCAACGCCAGCAGCATGCCTGGGAAGGCGAGCATCGCGTCCACCGTCCGCATGATCGCGCCGTCGACCCGGCGCACCATCGCCGCCGCCAGGCCTACAGGGATGGAGATGGCCAGGGCGATGGTCACCACCACCACGCCCTCCAGCAGGCTGATCCCGGTGCCGTACAGGATGCGGGAGAGCATGTCCCGCCCGACGTCGTCGGTCCCCAGCAGGAACCCGGGCGAAAACGGCGGCGCCAGGATGCTGTCCGTTTGCCGGTAGGGGTCGTGCGGCGCCAGCCACGGCGCGCCCAGCGCCACCGCGATCTCCAGGAGCAGGAAGACCGCGCCGGTCGCGGCGCCCCTGTTGCGGGCCAGCCGCCGGCCAAACTCCACCAATGCGAGCCGCGGGCGCACCCCGGGCCGCGCGCGCACCGGTGCTCCCTTGACAGTCACCCGCTTGGAAGCGTGTCTCAGAGATGCCATCCTTTGTTCATGCGGAGGACCGGCTATGCCGGTGACCCCTCTGAAATCTCCGGAGACCCTCGGCCGACAGGTTGAAGCTCGTCGGAGATTTCAGAGAGGTCAGTCCGAGCATCACGGTAGTGTCGGTATCCGCACCGTCGCGGGTGCGCCGTGAGTCGGTGCGCCGTGAGTCCGGTGAGCGCGGTAGAGTGGCGCACCTTGCAACGACGTTGAACGTGCCGCGCGGTAGAACACACCCGCCTTGCACGGCGTCGAACGTGCCGGATCGAGGGGCGCCGTGAGTGCGGTGAGCGCGGTAGGATGGCGCGCCTCGGTAGAACGTAGCACGTGCCGGCGCCGTGCGTTCGGCCAGCGCGGTAGGGTGAAACACCTTCCACGCGCGTGGCACGTGCCAAGGCCCTCTCCTCGTCGGACACTTGAGTGCAGGGTGGAGTGGCGAAAAGCCACTCCACCCGTCCTTTATCGCCTAGCCAAAGCGTATCCTCGGGTCGAGACAGGCGTAGCAGATATCCAGCGCCAGGTTGATGAGGACAAACACCACGGCCATCACGAGAACGGCGCCCTGGACGATGGGGAAGTCGCGCGCCAGGATTCCCGTCACCAGCAGCCGGCCCAACCCGTCGATGGCAAAGACAATCTCGACGATGACGGCCGTCCCCATGAGGATCCCCAGCGCCAGGCCGATGACAGTCACGACCGGGATGAAGGCATTCTTCACGGCGTGCTTGACCAGCACCGTCCGCTCCGCCATGCCCTTGCTGTGCGCGGTGCGGATGTAATCCTGCCGCAGCACGTCCAGCATCGTCGCCCGGGTCATGCGGGCGATGAGCGCCAGCGGCGTCAGGCTCAGCACCACCGACGGCAGGATGAGGGAGCGCGCGCTGTCCAGGCCGACGGCCGGCAGCAGCGGGAACCGGATCGCGAAGACGTAGATCAACATCAGCCCCAGCCAGAACCCGGGCACGGACAGGCCGATGACCGCGACCAGCATGCTGGCGCTATCGAGCCAGGAGTTCTGGCGGGCGGCGGCGACGATGCCGGGGAGCAGGCCGACCGTGGCCAGCGCCGTGGCGGTGACGGCCAGCAGCAGCGTGCGGGGGAAGCGCTGGAAGACCTCCTGCGCCACGGGCCGTCGCGAGGAGAAGGACCGCCCCAGGTCTCCCTGCGCGGCGCCGGTGATGAAGTTCAGGTACTGGACCGCCAGCGGCCGGTCGGTTCCCAGATCACGGCGGATGTTGGCCACCGTCTGGGGATCGGCCTGGGTCCCGGCCAGGATGAGGGCGGGATCACCCGGCACCACCCTCAGGATGACGAAGATGATGATGCTGACGCCCAGGAGCGTGGGCAGCATCGTGACCAGCCGCCGTGCGACAAATGCCCACATGACCCCGTTAAGATTCGGCCCGCGCCGCAGGAACTCCTAGAACCGCGCGGCGCACCTACCACAGCTTCCGCGTGAAACAAGGCAGGATCTCCGCGCCGCCGGGAGTGATGAGAATTTCATCTTCCACAACCGCGGTCCCGAGGCTTTCCTCGACGAGCATCGGTTCGAGGGAAAACACCATACCCTCCTCCAGGACCACGTCGACGTGTTCGCCGAGGAGCAGCGGCGTCTCGAACTTCGTCGTGCCCACGCCGTGCCCCACCGCATCGGGATAGAAGAGATCCTCAAACCCGGCAGCCGTGGCGATCCGCCGGCACAGCGCCACGAGTTCCCCGCCCTGCACCCCCGGCCGGGCCGCGGCCACCACCGCGTCTGCCATGCCGAGCGCGGTGTCGAGCATCGCCCGCATTCGCGAGGGGCCGCTACCCACGACGCCCGTGCGCGCCACGTCGACGATGTAGCCGTGGCGGACCGGGCTGAGGTCGATGAAGAAGGCGTCGCCCTGCTGGATCCGCCGGCCCGTGGGTGCGCTGTGCTTGAACCCTGCCCGTGGTCCGAAGGCGACGGCCATGGGCGTCCACACTTCCTGCGCGCCCGCCTCCATCATGGCGCCCGCGGCGGCCCCCGCCACCTGGTACTCGGCGGCGCCGGGCACCGCGGCGGCCAGGGCGGCCTTGAACCCGCGTCCGGCGATGGCGGCGGCCTCCCGCAGCACCGCGATCTCCGCCCGGCTCTTGCGTGCGGTGACATCCAGCCACAGGCGCGCCCCGGACACCCACGCCACGCGCGGGAGATCCCGGCGCAGGGTCGCCTCCAGTCCCGCAGGGATCCAGCGCTCCCCCACCAGCGCCACGCGCCCCCGCTCCAGGCCGCGCTCCCTGAAAACGTCCCGCACGTGGGCGGCCAGATCGTCGGAGGTGTTGGCGAGCGGAAAGTCGGTGCAGCGGACGTCCTCGACCCAGGTGGTCCAGATCATGGCGTGCATGGGCTCGTGGTGGAAGATGGTCTCGGTAACAAGCGCCACGTCGCCGGCGGCCGGCACCACCACCAGCGTGCTGCCCAGGAAGGAGTTGAAGTTGGAGACGTAGCGGACCGGGCCGGGCCGTCCCGGGTTCCCGAAGACCAGGGCGGCATCGAGCTCCTCGCGGTTCAGGTGTTGACGAATCCGCTCAACCCGCGCGTGGTATTCCTCGACGGGAAAAGGGAGATCGAGCCAGCGCTGCCGGCTGGCCCAGTCGTAGGCGGCCCGCGCCCGAAACGTCACGCCAGCAGCGAGAGGATCGCCGCGGCGTAGATCTTTGTGAAGTCCCGCACTTCCGAGACGGGAATGAACTCGGTGGCCACCACGTCGCGTCCCCGCACCCGCACGGCCCGGGCCGACGGTCCGAACATCACCGTGGGGATGCCGCGGAAGTTGGCATACCCGGCGTCGAAGGCGTACGGCACGTAGCCAACCTCCGGCGGCTTGCCCTTCACCCGCTCGTGCATCTTCGTCAGCGTCTGCACATGGGGAAGGTCCGCAGGGACCATCCAGGGCAGATGGACCGCGCCCTTTTCCACGATGACCTCGTACGGTGGGATCTCGCCGATCGCCTGGCGCATCTGCTCCACCGCCTCGTCGGGGTTGGTGTCCGGGAGAATGCGGCGGTCGATGGTCAGGTGCGCTTCCTCCGGCATCGTGTGCGGGGCGATGGGCCGGGTGATAAGCTTGTACGGCTCCACCTGCTCGCCCCCGGGCAGCACGGGGTGCTGCCGGTTCACCTTCGCCTTCAAGGCCTTGATGCGGTTGAGTGCCTCCGCCAGCCCCCAGATGGCGTTCTTCCCCAGGTGCGGCTGGCTGCTGTGTCCCGTCTCCCCACGGATGGTCAGGTAGATGTCCACGCGGCCGCGGTGGCCGATGACGAGACGCGGGGAGCCGGTGGCCAGCCACCCCGCGTCCGCCCGGATGCCGTGGCCGTCCATGATGCGGATCGAGCAGCGGTGGGAGGACTGGCCCTCGGCGTTCACCGCCAGGATCAGCGTCCCGCGCAGCCGGACCCCCTCGTCCTTGAGGATCTTCAGCGCGCTCAGGGTCGCCGCCAGGCCGCCCTTGTTCTGGCTGGTGCCCCGGCCAAAGACGCAGTCTTCGTCGAAGCCGTAATCGCGGCCGTTCATCAGGCGGCCTTCCAGCTCCGGCGGCGTGTAGTCGCCGTGCTGCGCCGTGGTGTAGGGCATGACCAGCAGGCTGGGCGACGGCGCCCCGGACCCGATGCGGCAGATCAGGTTGTTGAGCTCATCGACCTCCACCGGTCCCAGCTCCAGCCGCTCCACCATCGGCCGGATAACACTGCGCACGTAGTGGGTGAGCTTGGGGTCGGACGGCTCGATCTCGTTCTGCCCCTGGGGCACGTCCGACGGCGTGCGCGCCAGGGTCACCAGCGTGTCCACCACGTAGCCGTGATCGTACCGACGCTCTGCAATCGCCAGCGGATCCGTCGCCATGCGTCACCTCATCTGCCGCGCCGTTTGTGAGGATTCCTTGATCCCGTCATGCGCAGGACCGGCTTCCCACGATGTGTCGGTATCGGCGCTGCGAGTTGAACGGCGCAGAACTGGACTCGCGCCGCCGAGTCCGAGCATCGGCGATGCTCCGGATTCCCCACTGTCGCGTGTGCGCCGCGCAGCCGGTAAGCGCGGTAGATACAGAACACCTCGCACCGAGTTGCACGCACCGGTCCGGGGGAGAGAAAGGCTCTCCCCCGGTCGGACACATGGTGAAGGCTGGAGTGGCGAAAAGCCGCTCCAGCCATCCTTAACACTTAGCGCCACCGCCACTCGTGAATGTCGCGGGTGATCAGCGCCTGGATGGTCAGCTCACCCACCGGCCGCACGTTCATCAGGCCGTCCTTCAGCACGTTCACCGCCACCACGTGGTAGATGGGAATCTCTGGCAGTTCCTCGATGAAGACGTGCTGGAACTGCCGCAGCAGCTCGATCCGCCTGGCCTGGTCCACCTCCGCATCGTGGGCCAGCGCGATGCGGTCGCCGTCGGCCGAGCTGAAGCCCTTGATGTTGAACCCGGTGTACCCGTTCCTGGCGCTGGGGATCCGGGACGAGTGGTAGCGGAACTGCAGCACGGTCTGGCCGCACGAGGTGAAGACATCGCCGTAGTAGATGGGCGGCGGGTCGCGGCGCTGGAAGATCGTGGGGATGATCTGCTTCTCGGGCATGTTGGTGATCTGGGTCTCGATGCCCAGGCGGCGCCACTGCTGCTGCATGATCTGCTGCACCCGCTGGTCGTCCCCGGACTCCGCCTTGACGGTGAATCTGACCGAGAAGCGCTTGCCCGTGCCGCTGACCAGCACGCCGTCCGGCCCCGGCCGCCATCCCGCCTCTCGCAGC
>JACQTN010000275.1 GCA_016210785.1 Armatimonadota bacterium | reverse complement strand
GCTCCAGGATGCGCCCGACCTGCTCCATCTCCCGCGCGTACCCGGCCAGGTCGCTTGCCCGCAGGCGCTCCTGCGCCCGCCGGTAGGCGTCTGCGGCCTGCACGATCAGGTCCTGGTCGGGGCCGGCGGCCGGCGGTGCTGGCCCGGGAGCCGCGGGAGGCGCAGCGCCGGGCGTGGGCGGTCCGGACGTGGCACCGGGTGCGGACGGCGGCGTCCCCGGCGCGGGCCGCTGGACCGCGGGCGACGGTGTCCGCCCCTCGAACAGCCGGCGCAGCGCGCCCTCCAGCGTGTCGTCCATGGCGATCCGCGGGCCGTGCACCACCATCACGCGCTTCAACTCCGGGAGCTGGCTGCGCTCCGCCTGCAGGTAGAGCGGCTCCACGTAGAGGATCGAGTCCTCGATGGGGATGACCAGCAGATTCCCGCGGATCACCTGGGAGCCCTGCTGGTTCCACAGCGTCAGCTGCGAGGAGATCTGTGGGTCCTGGTTGATGCGGGCTTCGATCTGCATCGGCCCGTAGATCACCCGGTCCTTGGGGAAGCGATAGATGAGCAGCTCGCCGTAGTTGGGCGCGTCGTTGCGCGCCGCCATCCAGGCCACCATGTTGTCCCGGCGCGCGGGGGTGAAAGGCTGGATGAGGATGAACTCCGGCCGCGTGGAGGCGGCTCCGGGTCCCCCCGCGCTGGGCACGGGCGTCCCCCCGGCCGCCAGGCGCATGGTCACGTAGTAGGGCTCCATGGGGATCGTCCGGTCCCCAAACAGCTCGTTGGAGATGGCCCACAGGTCTTCCCGGTTGTAGAAGACCCGGGGATCGCGCATGTGGAACGTGGCGTAAACCCGCGCCTGGATCTCGAACAGGTCCACCGGATAGCGCAGGTGCTCCCGCAGGGCCTCGGGCATCGCCGCGGCGGGTTTGAAGAGTTCCGGGAAGATGACGGCGTAGACGCGCGCCACGGGCTCGGCGGGATCCACCAGGTAGAAGTCCGCCGTGCCGTCGTAGGCGTCCACCACCACCTTCACGGCGTTGCGGATGTAGTTGACGCGCTCGGTGGGCGTGCTGTACGGGTAGCGGTCGCTGGTGGTGTAGGCGTCGATGATCCAGAAGAGGCGCCCGTCGGCCAGCACCAGGTAGGGATCGCGGTCGTAGCGCAGGAAGGGGGCGATGCGGCGCATTCGCTGCTGGATGTTGCGGTACATCAGCACCCGGCTCTGCGGCGTGATGTCGGCGGACAGCAGGAGGTTGAGGCTGCCGAAGCGGTACGCGAACATGCCGCGCCGCCACGCGCCGCCCACGAAGATCCCGCCCCGCCCCTGATACGTCGTGTACGCGTTGTCCGACCCTTGCGGGTAGTCAAACTCCTGCACCCGCGTGTTGACGATCACGTACTGGTTGGTGCGCTCGCCGTAGTAGATCTGTGGCCGGCGCACCTCCAGGCCGGCGGCGCTCACCGGGGGGATGTCCTTGACCAGGAAAAACGGCATCCCCTCCTCCGAGATCTCGTTGATCGGGCTCATCACCAGCCCGTACCCGTGGGTGAAGACCAGGTGCTCGTTGACCCAGTTCCGCGCCCCCGCCGGCAGGCGCGCCACCTCCAGCTCGCGCGCGGCGAGCATGACCTGCCGCACCGTCCCCCCGATGCGGTAGCGGTCGATATCCACGTCCTCGAAGACGTAGTAGGGCCGCAGGCTCTGCAGCTGGTTGTACGCCCGAAGCAGGGGCCGGTAGTCCCACAGGCGCACATTGTCCAGGGTGTCCTGGTTGCGGCGCAGGACCTCCGCGGTGAGCACCTCCCGGGCCGGGTAGTCCACCTCCTTCACCTGCGCCAGCCCGAAAGCTTCCAGCGTCGCCTGCACGCCCTGCCGGATGTAGGGCGTCTCCACGGTCAGTTCGCTCGGCCGCACGCGAAAGACCTGGACGAAGGCCGGATAGAGCGCCAGGCCGACCACGCGGACGAGCAGCACGACCGCGATGACCGCGACCCCGAGCCAGGCGGTGCGGATGCGCGCGTTGGCAAACAGCACGACCGCGCCGATCCAGCACACCCACATCAGGAAGCGCAGGGCGGGCAGGTCGGCGTGGATGTCGGTGTAGCCGGGGCCGTAGATGGCGCCGCTCGGAGAGTAGAGCACCTGGAAGGTGTCCAGCCAGAAGCCGGTCCCCCACACGACCATGAGCAGGCCGAGCATGAGCGAGAGGTGCGTGCGGGCGGCGGGTGAGATCGCCCCCAGCAGCGCCCGGCCGCCGCGCAGCAGCAGCGAGGCGGCGTCGAGATAGTACCCCACGATGGCGGCGAGCACGGCGATGAACAACCAGGTGAAGAGCCAGGAGTTGACCATCCGGTACAGGGGGAGCTGGAACAGGTAGAAGCCCAGGTCCCGCCCGAAGACCGGGTCGGTCCGGCCCACGGCCACCGTGTGCAGAAACTGCTGCAGAACGACCCAGCGGTCGGTCGCCGCCAGCCCGGCGATCACGGCCACCACGCCGGCGATGATGCCCGCGGCGCGGGCCGGCCGGCCGCGCCTGACCATCTCGTACACGGGGGAGCCACGCCGGGTGATGCGGTCCATGCGGATGACCCGGCCCCGCGACCACAGGTTCGCCAGGGGTAGCAGGTTGAGGAAGAGGACCAGGAAGACCAGCGCGGCTGCGCCGAAGCCGATGGTCGCCCGCGAGATCAGAGGAACCCAGAAGACTCGTAGATAGCCCAACTCGCCGAACCAGAGCCAGTCGGTGTACCAGCGGGCCAGCATCGGCCCCCCAAACAGGAGCAGGAACAGGATGGCCAGGATCAGGCGCCGCACGGTCCGCGTCATCGGGTCACACCCCGCCCAATTATATCAGAGCGCTGGCGCCCCGCACCGCGCCAGCCTTAGAATAATGGAAGGAGGTGCTGACCATGGTCACCGAGGAGCAGATTATCGAGGTTCTCAAGACGTGTTTCGATCCGGAGATTCCGGTGAACATCTACGACCTGGGCCTGATCTACCACATCGACGTCCAGGGCGACAGGATCAAGATCAGGATGACGCTGACCGCCATGGGATGCGCCATGGGGCCCATGCTGGCCCAGGAGATCACGCAGAAGCTGCTGACCATGGACGGCGTGGAGGACGTGAACGTGGAGCTGGTCTACACGCCGCCGTGGACGCCGGAGAAGCTGACGGAGGACGGCCGGCTAGCGCTGCAGTCGATGGGCTTCCCGGTGTAGTCCATCCCAGACCACCCCCGAGAATCGCGCGGCGATTTCCTGGGGGCTCCGGTCCCTGCGCTCCGCGGATGGATCTCATCCTGATCGTCGACGACGATCTCCTCTTCACGGCGCGGCTGGAGGCCGCCCTGCGGGAGGGCGGCCTCCAGCCGCGCATCGTCTCACCCTCCCGCGCCGCGGCGACCACTGAGGGCGCCGCGGCGGCCGTGGTCAACGTGGCCACGCCCCGGGGCGTGGAGGCGGTGCGGGCCCTGCGGGCGGTGCCGGGCCCGCGGCTCTCCATCGTGGGCTACTGCGGCCACAGGGACGTGGCGCAGTGGGAGGCTGCGCGCGCCGCCGGGTGCGACCGGGTGGTGCCCAACGCGGCGGTCGTGCGCGACGTGTGCGGGCTCCTCACGAACCTCCGACGGTCACGACCTCGAGGCTGAAGGTGAAATGACGGCCTCGACCTTTCGGGCCAGGGCGAGATCGCGGTCGGTCACGGCCCGCTCGCTGTGGGTGATGATGGTAAAGGTGACGCGGTTCCACTCGTGGATGAAGATGTCGGGGTGATGATCCATGGCCTCGGCGACCTCGGCCACGGTGTTCACCAGGGCCATGATCGCCTTGAAGGTGCGGCGCTTGACCGTCTTGCGAAGCCCCTGGGG
>JACQTN010000273.1 GCA_016210785.1 Armatimonadota bacterium | reverse complement strand
CCTGGTGCTGCTGGCGGTGGCGCTGGCCGTCCCCTTCCTCATCCCTGCCGATCGTTTCCGGCCGAGGCTCGTCCGGCTCATCGAGGCCCAGATCGGGCGCACAGTCGAGATCGACGCCTTGCGGCTGTATCTGCTGCCCACCGTCCGCCTTCGGGCGGTCAACCTCCGCGTGAAAAATCCTGAGGGTCTGCCCCCCGGTGACACGGTGACCGTGCGGTCGATTAACGTTGGCGTCGCGCCGGGCGCCCTGCTGTCGCGGAAGCTGGAGATCACCGGCATCAGGGTGAATGGGGTCCGCGTGACCCTTCTTCGCGACGCCACGGGCCGGAGCAACTACGACCTTTCCACTCCGGCCGCACCGCGAGGCGCGGGCGCTCCCTTCATTTCTCTCGACCGCATCGGCTCGATGACGGTGAGGAATGTGGAGGTCACCTTGAGCAGCTACGACACTCGCCGCCGGCAGACCACGCCGTCGTTCACCGTCACCGGCTTGAGCGCCAGAATCCAGAACATCTACCCGAACTCGCCGGACTCGACACGAAGAATGGAATTCGCCTCGGATCTGCGGGGTGTCACATTTTCCACTCCGGCGCTGGCCAGGCCGGTGCAGTTCCCGAAGGGCGCGTTGAGCATCACGAAGGGCGTGGGGCGGGGTACGTTCACGGCGGCGCTCGGAGACATACGTGCAGAGGGACAGTTGACGGTGGCGAGCCTCGCCCTGCCCTCCGTCCAGTTCACGGTCGCTGTCCCCGAGCTCGATGTGGACAAGCTAAACAGACTGCTCGTCAGTCGTTCGAGCGGCGGCGGCCCCGGAAGCCAGGCCCCGAGGGTGGAGCGGCGCTTGCTGGCTCGCGGGGACGTCAAGGTCAACAAGCTGCTGCTCTCCCCGTTCGAGGCGGACAGGCTGCATGCCCGGCTCAGCGTGCATACGGACACCATCGAGGTGGACTCGTACGCTCTCTCGGCGTACGGGGGCACGATCCAGGGCGCGGCCGCGCTGGATTATGCCGCCTCCAGCCTGCCTGCCGTGCTGACGGTGAAGGTGCGCGGGGTCGACCTCGGGCGGATGGTGAGAGCCACCGCGCCCGGCGCGCGGAGGGTGACCGGCGCCGTCGAAGCCGACCTCCGGCTGGCCACCGCGCTGGACCGAGACCCGAAGGCCGCGCTGACAGGCCCGGGAACCTTCGCGGTGCGCAACGGGTCCTTCCAGCGACTGGACCTTCAGAGCACCCTGGCCAAGATCGCCGGCGCCATATTGAACGTGCCGGCGGGCGACACGCGGTTCACGTACTTCGGCGGCGATCTTTGGATCGAGCGACAGCGCGTGTACAGTAATGCGCTGCGCCTGCAGGCGGACAATCTGGAAGGAACAGTGCGGGGCAGTTTCGGCTTCAACAGGACCCTGGACTACACCGGCACAGGCCTGCTGAAAGGCGTCACCAAGTCCACGCCGTCGTCAGGCGGCTTGCGGGTGGTCGGTGAGGTCCTGCGAACGGCGGCGCAGGGAGTCCTGCGCGGCCTCGGGATGCTGCGGGTGCCGTTCTCCGTGAGCGGCAGCTTCGACGACCCCCAGTTCTCGCGGGTGGGAACGCCTGGACCCGTCCAGGGCGAGAGCTCTCAGCAGCCGCGGCGGCAAACCCAGCAGTTGTGGCAGCAGCCCCAGCAGCGCTCTCCGCAGGATTAGTACCGCAAACCCCCAGCACGATCCGGCAGGCCCCGGCAGTGGAGGGATCGACCTCCCCGCTTCTTCCGCCTTGGCCTGCACTTTCCGCATGGAGTCTAGCGGCGGAGTTCGAGCGTGAGATCCAGGAGGCGTTGCTCACCCTCGGGGAGGATCTGCGGCGGGTCATCATCCTCTCGGACATCGAGGGCTTCCCGTATGGGGAGATCGCGGAGATCATAGCGTGCCCGGTGGGCACCGTGAAGTCCCGCCTCCACCGGGCGCGCCGCCTGCTCCGCGACCGTCTGGCGCCGGTGCTCCAGGGCCGCAGGCCGTGATGCGGGGGAAGGGAACTTCTTAGCGGCGCAACAGGTTGCGGAGCAGGAAGAAGATGTTGGCCGGACGCTCCGCGAGACGCCGGACGAAGTAGCGGTACCAGTGGGCGCCGAAGGGGATGTAGATCCGCATCCCGTAGCCCCGTTCGCGCACCTGCTGCTGCAGCGCCGGCCGGATGCCGTACAGCATCTGGAACTCGAAGCGGTCCGGTGGGATGTGGTTGGCCTGCGTGTGCCGGATCACGTGGTCGATGATGCGGTCGTCGTGGGTGGCCACCGCCACGACTCCGCCGCCGGCCAGCACGCGCTCCACCAGCGTGACGAAGTTGCGGTCCACGTCCGCCTTGGACGGGAAGGCCACCTCCGGCGGCTCGAAGTAGGCGCCCTTGCAGATGCGGATGTTGGGCTGCAGCGGGATCAGCGCCAGCAGGTCGTCCTCGGAGCGGTAGAGGTAGGCCTGGAGCACGACGCCGAGCCCGGGGTAGCGCGGCCGCAGCGTCCGGAAGATGCGCAGGGTGGCCTCCGTGAAGGCCGACTCCTCCATCTCCAGGCGGACGAAGATGCCGGCCTCCCCGGCGGCCCGCAGGACCCGCTCCAGGTTGGCCAGGCACAGCGACTCGGCGATGCCGAGCCCCATCTGAGACGGTTTGATGGAGATGTAGCCGTCGATGCGCTCGCGCGCCAGGGCTTCCACGACCTGCAGGTACACCTGGACCGCGGCTTCTGCCTCTTCACGCTGAGTGACGTGCTCTCCGAGGAACTGAACCGTGATGGGGTGGCCGGCGGCGTTGAGACGCCGCGCCACCTCCAGCGCCGCATCCAGTGTCTCCCCGGCCACGAAGCGGGAGGCGCCCCAGGTCAGGCCACGGCGGCGCACCACCGCGGACACGGCCCGGTTGCCGAAGACAGCAAAGATCAGGGCCTTGGCCGCGCGGTTGACCAGGGCCGCGAGATCGATGTGGGGCCGCTGCGGGACGGGGACAGGCCGGCGCGGGGCGAGGTCGGGTTTGGGCATCAGCGCTCAGCGCAGCGGCGTGGCCGTGGCGCCGTCTCCCAGGATGTAGGCGTAGTCGCCGGGATGCACCCTGGAGATGCGGCTGCGCACCATCATTATATACGTCGGATCATAGGGCGCGCGCAGCACTTCCAGTTCCTCCAGCGTGTAGGGCGACCGGACGCGCGCCAGCACGGTTCCCCTGGGGACGGCGGCGCCCAGAGCCTCGGCGCCGACCTCCGGGTAGAACAGGCCCCCGTGGTGCGGCCGCAGGGAGCCGCCGCGCGAGACCTGGACCTTCGCCCGGGACGGCGTGGGCGCGCCGTCGAGCACGCCGAGGGCGCGCAGCACGTTCAGCGTGCCCTCGAGACCGCGGGTGCCCACGGGGGTCCCGTGCGACGGTGAGCCCCCGACCTCCAGGATGGCCCAGGGGATGCCGCGTTCCTCCGCGCACCCCGCGAAGGTTCCGCGCGGGAGATCGGTGAGCCACAGCACCTCCGCGCCGGTGAGCAGCGCCAGGTCATGGATGCGCCGGCCGATCTCCGTGGTGGCCGGGCGGGTGTAGGTGTAGTGGATCTCGGTGTCGGGCCCGCCGCAGTGGTAGTCGATCACGGCATCGATGCCCGGCACCAGCGCCGTGGTGAGCGCGTGGGCGATCTGCTCGGTGATCCACCCGTCCGGCGTCCCCGGGAAGACCCGGTTCAGGTTGAACATGTCGACCGGGGTGTGGCGGGTGCCGGTCTCGAAGGCGATGGGGTTGGCGACCGGCACCAGCACCGCCCGGCCGCGGAAAGACTCCCGCCCCAGCACCTCCGCGGTCTGGCGCACCAGCTCGACGGAGAAGATCTCGTCGCCGTGGTGGGTGGAGATGAGAGCCACGGTGGGCCCCGGCGCCGCGCCCGCGAGGATGTGCACGGGGATCGTCAGCCGGTAGCCGCTGGCCATCGTGGTGACGGGGATCTCGATCATGGTGCGCCCGCCGGGCGCCACCTGCACGTCGCGGATGGAGATCATGGCACGCCTCCTCACCTTTTCTCCTACACGCGCAGCCTCGGATCGATCAGGTCCCGCAGCCAGTCGCCCAGCAGGCCGATCCCGGAGACCGTCCAGACGATGGCCAGGCCCGGGAAGGTCTCGATCCACCAGGCGTTCCAGATGTAATCCCGTCCTTCGTTGATCATGCCGCCCCAGCTCGGCACCGCGGGCGGGACGCCCAGCCCAAGGAAGGAGAGCGCCGACTCCGCCAGGATGAACTGGGCCAGCTGGATGGTAGCGATCACCAGGATCACGGGCACCAGGTTGGGCAGCAGGTGGTGGATTACGAGCCTGCGGTCCGTGCCGCCGAGTGCGTGTACCGCCACCACGAAGTCCTCCTGTTTCAGGACCAGGATCTGCCCCCGCACGATGCGGCAGTACGTCACCCATCCCGTCACCGTGAGCACACCCACCACCGACGCGGCGCTGGGCCGGAACGCGGCGAGCAGCGCGATGGCCAGCAAAAGCGCCGGAAACGCCAGCACCACGTCCACCAGGCGCATGAGCACCAGGTCAGCGGCTCCGCCGCGGTAGCCCGCGACGATCCCCAGCGTCACCCCCACGAGCCCCGCCACCATCACCCCGCTGCCCGCGATGAGCAGGGACGTGCGGGCGCCGAAGAGGATGCGGCTGGCCAGATCCCTTCCCAGGTGGTCCGTGCCCAGCAGGTGCGCGCGGTCGCCCCGGGCCGCCCAGGCCGGGGGACGAAGCCGCCCCAGCAACTGCTGCTCACCCGGCGGGTGAGGGACGATCCACGGCGCCAGGGCCGCGCAGGCCAGCACCGCCGCGAACAGCGCCCCGCCCACCGCGCCCCGCAGGTGCCGCCTCAGGAACCGCCGGACGGAGGACATTCACTCACGCCAGCCTGATGCGGGGGTCGAGAGCCGCATAGGCGAGATCCACCAGCAGGTTGATAGCGGCGAAGACGATCGCCAGCAGGATGACCACCGTCTGCACCACCGGGTAATCGCGCGCGATGGTGGCCTGGATCACCAGCCGGCCCAGGCCCGGCCAGGCGAAGATGGTCTCGGTGATGATGGCGCCGCCCAGCAGCGTGCCGAAGGTGAGGCCCATCAGCGTGATCACCGGCAGGGCGGCGTTCTTCAGCGCGTGCCGGAAGAGCACGGCGCCCTCGCCCAGCCCCTTGGCGTGCGCCGTGCGCACGTAGTCGGCGGCCAGGGCGTCGAGCATCTCGGATCGCACCAGCCGGGTGAACTGGCCCAGGGGAAACGTAGCGAGCGTGACCGCCGGGAGGACGAGGTGTCGCCATGAACCCGAACCTGAGGTGGGCAGCCAGCGCAGGAAGACGCCGAAGACGATGATCAGCATCGTCCCCAGCCAGAAGATGGGCATGGCAAACCCCAGGAACGAGAGAAAAGATGCGGCGTAGTCCACCGTGGAGTTGCGCCGCGCCGCGCTCAGCGCCCCCGCGGGCACGGAGAGCACCACGGCCAGCCCGAACGCCGCCACGGCCAGCATGAGGGTGGCCGGCAGGCGTTCGGTGACCAGCTCGCGCGCGGGCTGATCGAAGCGATAGGAGCGGCCGAAGTCAATGGTGGGCACGCCCGCCAGGAAGCGCAGGTACTGCACCGTGAGGGGACGGTCGAGGCCCAGCCGCGCGCGCACCCGGACCAGGTCCTCTGCCGTGTACTGCTCGCTGAGAAGCAGCACCGCGGGGTCGCCGGTGACGCGGACGATGAGGAAGACGAGCGTGGCGACCGCCCAGATGGCAAAGAGCGTGCTCGCCAGCCGCCGGACCAGGTAGCGGGCCATGCGCCTATCCCGGATCCGCCGGCGGGCCTGTGCCGGGCGCCGCTCCTTCACATGCCGGCCAGTGCTCGTATGCGCTGGACGCGGTCATGCTGCTCAGTCCTTCAAGATCATCTCGCGGACAATGGTGGGGTGCCTCCGCTCCACTCTGCGTACAAGTTTCGTTCTCGAAGTCTCCCCAGACTCACGGCGCCGCGACGACCAGCCCGGCGAGCCACGTGCCCCAGAAGAACCAGACGAGTGTCACCTCATGGCGGTGCAGGAATGCGAGTATCGGGCTCCAGGCCGGCTCGATCATGGTCAGCCGTTTGACCATGGTGACCAGCCCCCAGAGCCACAGCCTGACGAAGACCGGCGCCAGGCTAAAGGCCATGCCCAGCGTGAGGAGCACGGCCGCGCTCTTGACGGCGATCCCCGCCGCGCGATACGACGCCGGATCGCCGCGCAGCCGCGGCTCCAGCGCGTAGCCGACGGCGCCCAGGCCCAGGATGAGGAGGAGGAAGAACGTGCCGGCCAGGGCGCCCCACAGTCGTGTGTTCAGGATGACCGCCTTGCCCACGTCCACTCCTGCTTCGGGGTGGACCGCGGCCGGCCCTGCCCGAGGTTACCTCTTCTGGAACGCGCTCACCTCGGCCCAGATGCGCTCCACGCGCAGCATCACCGCGCCGGCGCCGGGAGGAGAGTCGAGCGGCGCTGGCGCCAGGAGGCAGAACTCCGTGGCGGGGCCCAGCGTCATCTGGCGTTGCCAGAGCGTGGCGCCCGGCCGGGCCGTCCACGGCCGCAGCGCGCGGAAGAAATCGTCATAGCCGGTGTCCGCGGGTTTGGAAAACCATGTCGCCGTGGTGGCATCGGTGACGCCCTCGCCGCCGCTGCGGAGCCGGTACAGGCCGCCGCTTCCACCGGCGGCCCACCGCGCCACGGCGTCGTGGGGTGTCTTGCGGGGGCCGGATACCGCCGCCTCATTCAGCGGATCGAGCGCGGCCGACCCCGTGACCAGGTACCAGTCCTCGTAGACCTCGAGATTGGTGGGCGCCCAGGGCGCGTCCCGCGTGCGGAAGACGACCGATCCCAGGAACCCCTGGGGCCGGTGGGCGGCCAGCACCCGGTGAAACTCCAGGAGAGCGTCCGCGTACGCCGCGCGCTCAACCTCCGGGCTGCGCCAGTGCCAGAAGACGTACGCCAGCATGCGTTCCCTCAGCGGGTACACCGCGATGCGCCCGATGGGCGCATCTTCCAGCACGAAGTCGGTGAAGGTGCCTCCGATGTCGAACCAGAGGCGGAAGCCGGCACCCTTGATGCTCGGTGCATTTCTCTGCGGCGGGGGCCTTCCCTGCTGTGCCCGCGCGCATCGGCGGGCGCAGCGCCGGCGAACCCCGGGGCGCGTCGATCGAGTGATCCCCCGCCGGCCCCTGGCTTTTTTTCAGGGGATTTCCCGGCCAATCTCAGGGTTTCCCTGATTGCCCCCTTTCCCGCCTCACGGTACAGTGCAACCAACACACGACAACATCCATTGCAACCTCCGGTCGGGCCACGGAACCGGGCGGGGCACCCGGCTCTCCGTCTGGCACGAAAATTGCATATCCGAGAGCAGCAAGACATGGCCAAGGAGGGCCATCGTGTCACATCTGCGGCACCCCCTTCGCAGACTCCACCCATCGGATCATCCCGGCCTCGTCAGCACCACGCCGATCTCCTCCGCCGTTTCCACGGCGCCGGACCTCACGGCCTCTGCGCAGATCGAGGGCTCGTCTGATGGCGCGACGGAGTACCAGCCGCTGGGGCTGGCCGGATTTGAGCTGGGCTGCTGCCCTCCCGAGGCGACCATCGAGAAACCCATCGTACCCGCCTGCGAGAGCGGGGGTGCCGGGAGTGCTGACCCCGGCGCCGGTGAGCGCCGGGCGACGGGTATCGCCGGACGCCGGACCCGCCGGATCGTTTGACCAGGGGCGTACATGGTGCGGCCGCTGATCGCGTTGAGAAGGGCGGTTACGGAGGCGCTGGCCGAGGACTCGCGCGCCACCCGGATCTTTCGCTGGACCATTGTCGTCACGGCAGTGGCGCTGGCGGCGCGCATCTTCATCCTCTGCCCCGCCTCTGACTTCGATCCGCCTTTCACCGGTCTTGCCGCCGGCGTGGCCGCGCTGGTGGCGGTGGTGATGGTGGCGCTGGGCAGCCTGTTCCCTCTTCCGCTGGGCCACAAGATCTACCTGAGCCTGGGCAGCGGCGCCGCCTTCGCCGCCCTGCTCGTCTTCCCACCGCACAGCGCGCTGCCCCTGGTGTTCGCCGGGACGCTCATCACCCAGATCATCCGCCGCGGGCACGGGCACAGCCTGACGCCGGCGGCCATCGTCTTCAACCTGGCGCAGTATCTGGTGACCTGGAGTCTCTCCGCCGAGGTGTATTACCGCGCCCAGGCCGAGCCATTTTTCACGCACCCCGCGCTGTCGTGGGTGCCCGTGGTGGCGGCTGGCGCCGTCTATCTGCTGGTGAACACGTGGGTCGTGGCCACCATGGCCGCGCTGGGCAGGCAGACGTGGACGTGGGCCTTGTGGGTGCGGACGTTGCGGGAGGGGGCACCCGGCTACGTGGCTTCCCTCTCCCTGGGCGCGGCAACGGCCAGCCTGGCCGTGACCCGGCCCGTGCTGGTTCTCCTCCTGGTGCCGTCTCTCGCGCTCCTGCGGCAGGTTCTGGCCCGCATGTCGGGCGTCATCGTCAGGCAGACGGGCGCAGCCTTTGAGGGCCTGGTGAAGATTGTCGAGCAGCGGTCCTCTTTCACCGCCAGGCACTCGGAGCGGGTGTCGTGGCTGGCGCAGCGCCTGGCCCGCCGGCTCGATCTGTCCGAGGATGACGTGGAGGCCGTGGGGATCGCCGCCAAGCTGCACGACCTGGGCAAGGTGATCCAGCGCACCAATCTGGAGGAGAAGCCCGGACCCCTGACGCCCGAGGAGTGGGCGATGATCCACCAGGCACCCGAGATCGCCGCGGAGGTGATCGCCCGCCTGCCGGGGTTCGAGGGCGTGGCGCGCTTTGTCCGTTACCAGCGCGAGCGGTGTGACGGCCGGGGGCAGCACGGGCTGGCCGGTGAGGCCATCCCGGTCGGCGCGCGCATCATCGCCGCGGCGGACGCCTTCGACGCCATGGTCACCTCGCGTCCCTACCGCCCGGCGCTGTCGTGCGAGCAGACGCTGGCGCAGCTGATCGCGGACGGGGACACGCGGTTCGACCGGCGCGTGGTGGCGGCGCTGCTGGCGCTGGTGGACGCCGATGGTGGGAGCATCCCGGCGGCCGAGCCACGGTCGGGCGTGGTCCTGCAGTGGCCCGCGGTCTCAAGCAATTGAGGTGGAGGTTTTGCCGTGTCGGTTCCAGCCGTTGAGCTGTTGATGGGCCTGCTTCTGGTGGCGGCCGCCGCCGTGCTGGCATGGATCTTGTTGAGCCGCGGCCGGCGCTGGAGCCCTCACCGGCTCGTCGATCCGGTGACGGACCTGATGACGCGGCGAGCGCTCGATCTCGCCCTTCCGCAGATTCTCGCGCAGGCAGAGCGCCACGGCGGTGACATGACCGCGGCCGTGGTGGAGCTGGACGGCCTGGACGACTACCTCGCCCGCTTCGGGCATCGGGTCGGGCGTGACGTTCTGAAGGTGGCCGCGGGCATTTTCCGCGACGGGACGCGCCCGGTACACGCGGTGTTCCGGACAGGGGAGCGGCAGTTCGTGATCCTCTTCGACGGCCTGGACCTGGCCGCGACGCAGCAGCAGGTGTCCGGCTGCGTGGCCCTGCTGCAGCCGATCGCCGGCGGGTACATCACGCCGGTGTGCGGGTTCTGTGAGTGGCGGCCGGGCATGAGCGGCGCGCAGGTGGTGGAGCAGGCTGCGGATCACCTGGAGGCGGCGCGGTGGCGGCGAGCGCGGGACCTGCGGCCGGCGCGCACCGTGGTGATCGAGTAACCCCCGGAGTGATGGGGACGACACGACGTGGAAGGGGGGAGGCTGTGAGTGCGGAGACGCCGGCTGGCTGCGTCGCTAGCAGGTTTCGCCCTCTTGGTTGCCCAGGCAGCGCCCGCGTTTGGTCGGCGTATGGAGGGCGGCGACTCTCGCGTCGGCGGCGAGGGTGGCCCCGGGAACGGCGGCAGTGGTGGTCCGGGCGACGCTGGCAAGGGCACGCCGGGCGACGCTGGCAAAGGCGGTCACCGTAGAGGTGGCGGGCGGCAACGGTCCGGACGGGTGTGAAGGCGGCGACTGAAGCCCGGGATGCGCGGAGCACACATCGAGCAGGACGACCTGAGAGGAGGAGACAGATGAGGATGTGGGGGCTGACGTTGCTGTTGGGGGCTGCGCTGGTGGTGACGCAGGTCGTGCCCGCCGCGGCTGGTGAGTTCAGGAGCACCACGCAAATGGCGGTGGGAGCCGACGGCGCTCGCTCCGGCGGCCCTAGCCCCTCCCGCGGGGGAAGTGCGCGCCCGCCCCGGGGCGGCGGGATCGGGTTCGAGGGCGGCGATTCCATTGTCGGCGTTCCGATTGCCACCGAGATGGTCTGGACCGGCGCGGCATGGACGCCCGAGAGGGCCGGCGGCACCCGCCGCGGGCAGCCCAGCCAGAAGCCCGGCAAGGGCGGGGGCAAGGGGCTTGGCTTCGAGGGCGGAGACTCGGCGCCCATCATGCGGGTCTTCCCCACGCCGGCCGGCGTGACCCTGACGGCGGAGGGCAACGGCTCGACCACTGGGGGCAGCGGCGGGAAAGGCGGCAAGGGCGGCAGCAGCGATGGGCCGGGCATCGGCTTCGAGGGCGGCGACTCCACGCCGACCGGCCTGATCCTGGTGGCGGACCGGTCCCCCACAAACCCGACCCGCAATTCTCCCGGGACCACGGGTTCCAGCGGTCCTAAGGGTACTGTGGGGCCGACGGGGTTTGAGGGCGGGGACTCCACGCCGACCGGTG
>JACQTN010000272.1 GCA_016210785.1 Armatimonadota bacterium | reverse complement strand
GCAATGGCGGGGTCGGACGGGATCACGTGGGAGAGGAAGAAGACGATGGCGGTCGCGCCCAGCAGCACCAGCACGGTGAACAAGAGGCGTTGGACGACGAGCCGGAGCATTCGCGATCGCCTCGGAGACGGCGGGGACGGCCGGCCCATCCCCGGGCGTCACCGCGACACCCAGGGACGGGTCCCACTCCCTGCTACTTGAACCGCAGAGACCACACGTGGGTCTCGGGGAACCAGATGGGATGCTCGTAGTACCCGTCAAGGTTCCTGCGCATGACGATAATGCGCTTCTCGGTGTAGGCCCAGAGGTCCGGCTGGTCCGCCACGATCATGTCCACTGCCCGGCGCCACGGCTTCAGCGCTTCCTCCTCCTTCGCCTCCCTGAAGCCCACGGCAAACAGCTCCTCCGCCCGGCGGTTGTAGTAGTGCATGTAGTTGTTGAAGTTGGCCTTCACGTAGCTGGAGAAGTAGGCGTAGGGGTGGGGCACGTACGGCCCGCGGATGAGCGGGAACATGTCCACCGCGAACCTCGGGTCCCGCTCGGTGTAGTACCGGCGGAGCCTCTGCAGCATGGTAGGAATCTCGATCTGGGTGACCTTCACATTCGCGCCGATCTTCTTGGCGCTGTCCTGGAAGATCTCCGCCATCGTGATCTGCACGGAGGCCGCCTGGTGGATGTACAGGTCCAGGGTCAGCTCCCCGGGCTTGTATCCGGCCTGCGCCAGCAGTTCTTTGGCCCGGGCCAGGTCCTGCCTGCGGACCAGGTCGGGAGGCACCCACCCGCCCATGTACTGGGCCGGGACGGGCCCCTCGGGCGCAGAGATCTCGAACTCGCGGGCCTTGAGGAGGGCGGCATAGTCCATGGCGTACGCCAGCGCCTGCCGGAGCGACTTCTTCGCGAGCGGGCCGTGGAGGTTGTTCATGCGGATGTACACTGCCCGGTCGCCCTTCTTCCTGATCACGCGCAGCTTGGGATCCTTCTCAAGCTTCAGCAGGGTCTCGGGCGGGAGATTGTAGGCCAGGTCGAGTTCGCCCTTCTCGGTCATCAGCGCCTGCGCCGACGACTCGCGGATCTCCAGGAAGACCACCCGGGTGAAGTACGGCTTGGGATTGCCCCACCACTTTTCGTTCCGCCGGAGCACCATGCGGTCCCTGGCGCGGAACTCCTCGACGACGTAGGGCCCGGTGCCCACCGCGTTGTTGGCAAACCAGTTGGGATCGCTGCCGTGCTCGTCCAGCGCCTTGGCGCTGACGATGAGCAGGCCGGTGAGCCGGTGGAGCAGCGGCATCTCGCGCGGCTCGACGATGAACTCCACCGTCTGATCGTCCACTGCCCGGACGTCCCTCACCACCTCCCGCAGGAGCGGCACCGCCTGCGCCCGGCCGATCTTCATCATGTAGTCGTGGGACAGCTTGACCGCCTTCGCCGTGAGCGGGGTGCCGTCATGGAACGTCACCCCTTTGCGCAGGGTGAACGTCCAACGCGTCCCGTCCGGCGAGACCGACCACTTCTCCGCCAGCACACCCCGGATCTGCCAGGTGTCCCGGTGGGGATAGACGAGCGGTTCAAACACGTTCTCGATGTTGGCCTGGAAGCGCCCCTGGTTGTCGAGAGGGTCGAGATGCCGGGGAATCTCCCGCTGCACCCCGATCCTGAGCAGGCGCTCTTGCCCTTGGGTCGGCGCCATGCCTGCGGCCCCGGCCAGGATCGCGGTCGCGATGCACCAGACGGTCGCGCTTCTCACACGATGCCCCCACGTCATCGACCGACCTCCCCTGCGTGTTGATCTGCCCGCGTGCGCAGACCCGACGGACTCACCAACCGATGGCATAGGCGTTCCTCCGCGGATCTGCGCCGCCGGTCAGGGTACCCTGCTTCTCGTCCCGCGCAATCATGCAGACCGCCCCAGCCTGCGGGTGATACCCCGGCCAGACCTCCAGCCTGTGCCCGCGGTCTCGCAGGTCGGACAACACCGGCTCCGAAACCCGCTCCTCCGCGAACAGCGATCCCGGATGGCTGCGGTGGGGGAAGAACGACGATGGAAAGCTGTAGGTCGCGATCCGCGGGAACTCGATCGCCTGCTGGGGATCCATGCCAAACACCACGGCGTTGAGGAACGCCTGAAGCATCGCCTGGGGCTGAACGTCTCCGCCGGGCGTGCCAAAGGCCATCACCAATCTCCCGTTCCGGGTGGCCAGCGCGGGACTCGGCGTCAGGCGCGGGCGCCTCCCCGGCGCCACGCAGCCGGGATGGTGGGGATCGAGCCAGCCCTGGATCCCCCGCGAGGAAACGATGATGCCGAGACCCGACACGATGGGCGTATTCCCTGCCCCGTCGCTGGGGGTGCAGGAGAACCCGTTGCCGGCGGCATCCACGGCGCATGCGTAGCTGGTGTCGAGGTCGCTGGGCGCGCCGCCTCTCACGGCCGGCGTTGGCCGTGCCTGCCACCGACGGCCTAACCCTCCGGGAGGGATCTCCAGCAGCGCCCGGCGGGCATCGATTCGCTCGGCCTGCCGGCGCGCGTAGTCCGGAGAAAGAAGTTCGCCCAGGGGGACCTCGACGAACTTGGGATCGCCATAGTAGGCTTCCCGATCGGCGAAGGCGAGCTTCATGGCCTCGGCGATTGTGTGGAGCGTGGCGGCGGTGCCCGCGCTCCCCAGGTCCATGGTCTCGAGAATGGCCAGCATCTGCGCCAGCACGGGACCCTGGCACCACGGGCCGCAGGTGTGGACGTCGAGGCCGCGGAAGCGAATGGTGACGGTGGGCTCCACATCCACGTGGAACGCGGCCAGGTCACCGAGTTCCAGCAGGCCGCCCTGCTCCCACACGAAGCGGGCGATGCGTTCCGCGATCTCCCCGCGGTAGAAGAGATCGCGGGCCGCCATCAGACCCGCACGGCGATCTCCTCCCGCGCCTGTCTCCGCCGCGATGAGCGCGTGGAACAGTCCCGCCAAGTCCCTTTGGACCAGCAGGTCGCCGACCTCCGGGGGGTCCCCGTTCGGAAAGAAGATCGCCCGGGTCGTCGGGAACTGCGCCATCTTCGGTTGGGAAGTCGCCAGGTTCGCCCGCAGCGCCGGGTAGACGGGGAATCCATGCTCCGCCAGCTCGAGGGCGGGCGCGATGACGTCGCCGAAGGTCATCGTGCCGAACCGGTCCAGCGCGGTGATGTAGGCATCCAGGGCGGCCGGGACCACCGAGGCGAGAACGCCAGCCGGCAGATCGCCGTCGCAGTGCTCCATGAAGAACTCCAGCGTGGCCCGTCGTGGAAAGCATCCCAGGCCGCTGATCTGCCAGGTCTGTCCTGTCGAGGCTTCATAGACAGCGATCGGCGCCACCCCGCCGAAGTTGGTGAGGTCGGGCTGGACCACGTTAATCGCCATGGCGGCCGCGACCCCCGCGTCAACCGCGTTGCCGCCGCGAGCGAAGATGCGATCGCCGGCCAGTGCGGCCAGGTAGTGGCCGGCGGAGACCACCGCCCGGGAACCGCGGATGGGCGGCCGCAGGCTGGTGGGCACAGGGCCCGTGAGATAGAAGCCCTCGGTCGACCTTCGATGGGCCAGATGGCCCGGTTCCGACACACCTACCTCCGATGCCATGCGCGCACCCCCGATGCCTGCCCGTCTCGTGCAGCCCCGCCGAGCCTCATGGCGGCGATCTGCGGCGGTGGCTCCGGCGGCCGCGCCGGAGCTCCCTCGCCGGATGATGGGACTGGACAGGGATTTCCCACTGCCAGAGACGTTTGCCCAGGTTCAACACGTGGAAGGTCTCCGTCCCCCGGATGCCCTTCACCGTGGAAAGCTTGTTCACCAGAAAGTCGCGGAGTGCCGCGTCGGAGACGAACACAGCCCCGATGACGAAGTCCAGCCGCCCGGTCAGCGTGGAGACGAACGTCACCTCCTCGAACTCGGCCAGTTGCTTCTCGATGGCGGCCATCCGGTGCAGATCCCCGTGGATCCCGATGAGGACCTGTGCCGGAAACCCCACCTTCGCCGGATCGACCGTCGCCACCACGCGCAGCACGCGGGCGCTGAGGAGTCGCTCCAGGCGGTTGCGCACGGTCCCGTGGGACACGCCGAGGCGCGCGGCCAGCTCTGTCAGCGGTGTCCGGCCGGCCTGCTGGAGCTGCGCGACCAGGGCCAGGTCCAACTGGTCCAGGGGCAGAGATACGGCGCTGGAACGGGCATGCTTTGCCATCTTGATATCTAACATACGAAATCTAGTTTACTTTGTCAACAGAATGCCAGGTTCAGACAATTCCTGGCAGGAAGGAGGCCAGAGGTGTCAAATCATGGAGACGGGGCGGGTCGGCGGCCGATGGTCCAGCTGGTTCACCGGCATGCGTCCACGATCCCCGCAGGGGCACGCGCCTACCTGACGCTCTTTCCGCCAGCATTCGCGCCGGCGTGAGGAGGCCCGGCCGCAGACATGGCTCACCCCGCGCGTGTCGAAGGGCGCGATGGGTTTTCCTCAGCGCAGGTTCGAAGGCTTGACCTGAATGGGAAGTGGGAGGACCGTCCATGGACCAGCGGTGGATTGAAGCCGTCGCAACCACGCTCTCGGGCGAGGCGGCGGTGCGAGACACGGAGGAGATCACGTGTCACTACCGCTCGCCCGGCTCCTCAGGCTATCACGCCGCCACCGACTTCGTGCACGGGCGGCTTCGCCAGATCGGGTTTGAACAGGTAGACGTCGAGCGCTATCCCCTCGACGGGGAGACGCGGCTGCTGGGACAATCCATTCCGCCGGCGTGGGAACCGCTGCAGGCAGAGCTGCGCCTGCTGCCCGAAGGGGAGTTGCTGGTCGCCTATCCCCAGGTGCCGTCGTGTGTGCCGTGGTGGTGCCCCTCCACGCCGGACGGCGGTCTGGACGTCGACGTCGTGGACGTGGGGCCCGGTGTGACCGACGCGGACTACGCGGGGCGCGACGTCACAGGCAAGGCGGTCCTGGTCCGCCACGGCCGTGAGGGCGCCGAGAAGGTCGTCTGGACCCACGCCGTGGCCATGGCGGAACGGCACGGGGCTCAGGGCATCATCAGCGACTATCTCCTGGTGGAGACGCCGCCCTGGCGGACCCGCACCGGCCTGCCGGAGGCGGTGCAGTTGATGCGGCTGCCGGCACGCTGGCGCAACCCGTGGGGACTGATGGTCGACTACCCTGCGGCCGAGCGCCTGTCGGCGCGGTGCCGGCAGGGATCTGCCCGCGTATTCGTGCGCATCGCCGCCCGGACGTTTGTGGGCGAGGCGCAGAACCTGACGGCCACCATCCCCGGCCGTGAACTGCCGCACGAGTCCGTGGTGTTCATCTCCCACACCTCCGCCGGGACCCGTCCCTGCGCCAACTGCGCCGCGGGCCCGGCCCTCATGGTCGAAATCGCCCGCACGCTGCTGGCGCTGATGGACCGGGGCGCCATCCCCCGGCCGCGGCGGAGCATCCGGTTCATGTTCGTGTCGGAAGGGCTGGGCAGCCTGGTGCACTTCGCGCGGCATCCCGACGACCTGCCCAACGTCCTGTGCGCGCTCAACTTCGACAGCGTGGGCCACCACCAGGAACGACTCAAGTCCAGCCTGGTGTTCTACCGTGTCCCGGACTCGCTGCCGACCTACATCAACGACCTGGGGCTCTGGCTCCTGGATCACCTGCCCAAAGAAGCGACCTGGCCGTTCAAACAGGAAGGGATCATCCCGCTGGTCTCCTTTGTCAGCGTCCCGTACGGCCCGTGGAGCGACAACCAGCGGTGGAACGGGATGGGG
>JACQTN010000295.1 GCA_016210785.1 Armatimonadota bacterium | reverse complement strand
GTGCTGGAGGAGGCGCTGTTGACGGCCTCCACCGCGTTCCTGGAGGCACTGGAGGCGGGCCCCGATGATCGCACCGCACCGCTGATTCGGGACATCGCCCGGCAGCGGCTGGAGGCTGGCTTCGGCGTCGAGGAGGTCGTGACGGTCAGCCTGCTGTTCAAGGACGCCCTGCGCGACGGCGGACTGCTGGACGCCGTGGGCGAGGTCCGCGTGGACCGTTTCCTTCGCTGGGCCGCGGCGCTGATCAGCCAGCTGTACGCGGAAGGCATCGAGGAGGTGCTGTCGCGACAGGCGTCGGCGCTGGCGCGGCGGATCCAGGAGGTCACCTCCCTCAACCGCAGCATCGGGCTCGTGGCCAGTAGCCTCAGCCTCGACCAGGTGCTCAGCGCCATCGTGGAGAGCGCCGCGGACCTGATGGAGACCGACCAGGCCGCCGTCTTCAGCCTGGCGCCCGACGCGCGCGAAGCCCGGGTGCTGGCGAGCCGCGGGCTGCGCTTTGTGCCGGGGGCGGTGATTCCGCTCGATGAGCAGTCCGCCGCCCGGCAGGCCGTGCTGCGCCGAGTTCCGGTGCCGGTGGACGATCTGGCGCAGCGTCCCGAGATGATCGCCGCCGCGGTGCGGGCCGTGCTGGCCGCGGAGCAGGTGCGCGCGCTGCTGGCCGTGCCGCTGGTGAGCAGGGACCGGGTCACGGGCGCCCTGGTGGTGTACGCCCGGCATCCACGCGTCTGGTCGCCAGAGGAGATCGGGCTGCTCAGCGCCTTCGCGGGCCAGGCGGCCCTGGCCGTCGAGAACGCGGAGCTGTACGGGAAGGCCCGGGAGCTGGAGCAACTCGCCACCTGGCGCGCGGCCAGGCTGCAGGGCCTGGTGGAGGCGGGGATCGCCATCAGCAGCGACCTCAGCCTAGTCTCGCTGCTGCAGACCATCATCAACGTCACGCGCTCGCTGCTGGGCGCGCGCTACGGGGCGCTGGGCGTCTTCGGCAAGGACAACCGCATCGTGCACTTCGTCACCGCCGGCATCGATCGCGAGACCGTCAGCCGCATCGGGCCGCCACCCACGGGCCGGGGGCTGCTGGGCGAGGTGATGCGTCTGCGGAGGCCGCTGCGGCTGCGCCACATCTCCGACCACCCGGCGTCCGTGGGGTTCCCGCCCGGTCACCCGATCATGAACTCCTTCCTCGGGGTCCCCATCATGGTGCGGGACCGCGTGTACGGCAATCTCTACCTGACCGAGAAGGACGGCGTGGCGGAGTTCACCGAGGAGGATGAGGCGATCGCCGCGACGCTGGCGGCGCAGGCGGCGGTGGCCATCGAGAACGCGGAGCTATACGAGCGGACGGCGGAACTGGCCGTCACCCAGGAGCGCAACCGCATGGCGCGCGAACTGCACGACACGCTGCTGCAGACCTTCATCGGCATCCTGCTGCAGATGGAGATCGTGGAGCGGCTGCTGGGGCGCAGCGGCCGGCGTGTGCAGCGGCAGGTGGCGCTGGCCAAGTCATTGGCGGAGGAGGGGATCGCCAGCGCACGCCAGTCGGTGTGGGCGCTGCGCGCGCCGACGCCGCAGCGCTCGCTGGCCCAGTTGCTGGCGGAGGAAACGGAGCGGCTGCAGCAACTCTCCGGTTGCCGCACCTCGTTCCAGGTGTCGGGCACGCCTGCCGCGCTGCCGTCGGCGGTGGAGGACAACCTGCTGCGCATCGCGCAGGAGGCCGTCCACAACATCCGCCGGCACTCCGAGGCGCGCGCGGCCTGGCTGACCCTGGAGTACGGGGCGGGCGAGGTGTGCCTGGTCATCCGCGACGACGGGCGCGGCTTCGACCCCTCCACGCTGGACGCCCTGCGCGAGCAGGGGCACTTTGGGATCTTGGGGATGCGAGAACGGGTGCGCGCCCTGGACGGGGAGATCGTCGTGGAGAGCGAGCCCGGCGCGGGCACGCGCATCGCCGTGCGCATCCCGATGAAGGAGAAGGCCGATGGCGCGTAGGAAAGCGGCACGGCAGGCCAGGAATGCCGGCGCGGCGCCTGCCGCGAAGAAGAAGGCGGCGCGGCCGATCCGCGTGCTGGTGTGCGATGACCACAAGATCGTCCGGCAGGGTCTGGAGGCCATCCTGGGCTGGCACGCCGACATCAAGGTGATCGGCGAGGCCGGTGACGGGATCGAGGCGGTGGAGAAGACCGTGGCGCTGAAGCCCGACGTGGTGCTGATGGACATCGAGATGCCGGGCCTCGACGGCATCGAGGCCACCCGGCGCATCATGGCCCAGAACCCGAAGATCCGCGTGCTGACGCTGACGTTGCACGCGGAGGAGGGCTACGTGGGCACGCTGAAGGCGGCGGGCGCCGCGGGCTACGTGCTCAAAGACGCGGCCACGCTGGAGCTGGCCGACGCGATCCGCTGGGCCCACCGCGAGCCCGGGTTCCTGGAGTCCGCCTCGCTGCAGCGGGCCCGCCAGCGACAGAAGCAAGAGACGGGCGGGCAGGCCGTGACCCTGTCGCCCCGCGAGCGGGAGGTCATCACGCTGGTGGTGGAGGGGCTGACCAACAAGGAGATCGCCCAGCGGCTGGGCATCAGCGTCAAGACGGTGCAGACGCACCGCGCCAACCTGATGACCAAGCTGGGGCTGACGGACCGGACGCAGCTGGTGCGCTACGCCGTGCGGGTGGGGCTGGTGACCCCGTGACCCGTACTGTCAGCCGGCGGCCTCGACGATCCGCTCGCTGACCCCCGGGCGTTCCAGCTCCTGCTCGCACCCCAGGCAGAAGCGCGTGAAGGGTACGGCGCGCATCCGCGACTGACCGATGGGCCCGCCGCACCGCTCACACCGGCCGTAGGTGCCCCGCTGGATGCGCTCCAGGGCCGCCTCCACTTCGTGAATCTCGTCGAGAATGCACTGGCGGCGGAGCACGGCGTCTTCCTGGGTCTGCACCGCCGCCGCCGCGTCGCACAGTTCACCCACGTCCTCGGCGAAGCCGATGGGATCGGCCAGGGCTTCCTCCTGCACCATCCGGTGGAGGACAGCGCGTAGCCGGCGCCGCAGCCCGTGGAGCCGGTGCCGATGCCGTCGTGTGTCGCATGCCCGCATGATGATCACCCTCGTGCCTGCCGGCCGGGGCCGCATCCGGGACCTCCCGCCCGGCCTTTCGCGCCTCCACTATAGGAGGGACGGTGCGCCGGCCCCATCGGGTGCGCAGCCGATTCTGCCTGCGGCGCCCGCGCAGAGCGCCCTGCGGCGCGGCCTCCGGCGTCTGGCCCCAGTTACTCCGTGCAAGGCGCTTCGTCATCGTACATTGCCCACTCAGTTTCGTAGCGGACCCGGAATCCTCTGACGGTCCGATTCTGGTCCGCGGCCACGGGCAGTACAGTGGTAGTGGTAGGGGAGGTGAGCGCGATGATCGAGCAGATGCCAGCGGGCGAGGGGCGCATCCTCGTGCCCACGGACCTGTCCGATCTCTCGGCGGGGGCCATCATCCAGGGGGCCCGCCTGGCCCGGCAGCTCAAGTATGAACTGCACGTCCTGTACGTGGTGACGCCGCAGGAGGTGCGCGACATCCGGGAGACGCTCGGGTGGTACGCGGATGAGATCGTGGTCCGCCGCCAGGATGAGATCTGGTACCAGTTCATCACCGCCGTGCCCAAGTATCTGCGGGAGGGGCTGCGGGTGCGCATCGAGGCGCGCATGGGCGCGCCCGACGAGCAGATTCTGAAGGCGGCGGCCCAGGGCGCGGAGCTGATCGTCATGGCCACGCACGGCCGCGGCGGCATTTCCCACCTGCTGCTGGGCAGCGTGGCGGCGCGGGTGGTGCGGGAGGCCACGTGCGGCGTGCTGGTGCTGAACCCGCAGGCCATCGCGGAGCGGGCGATGATCGCACAGGAGACCCGGCCGCGGGCGGCCGCTTGAGAACCGAGGCGAAATCGGGTACCGGCCCGATGGGCGGGCGGGTACCCGAGTTATAGGATGGGGACAGCGGCGGCGCGCGGCAGGCGCACGATCAGGCAAGGGGGTAAGGGGCCGTGCTCGTCAAGGATCGCATGACCCGAGAGGTCGCGACCGTCCAGGCGGAGACGCCCATCTATGAGGCGCTCACGCAGATGGAGCAGCGCCATATCCGGCGGCTGCCGGTCATGAGGCGGGGCCGGATCGCCGGCATCGTGACGTACACCGACCTGATGCGGGTCTATCCTTCCCCGGCGTCGACGCTCACGGCCTGGGAGATCCCCCACCTGGTCATGCACGCGCCGGTGAAGGAGGCCATGACCCCCGACCCCATCACCATCCACCCCAACGCGCCGGTGGAGGAGGCTGCCCGGCTCATGCGCCGGCACAAGATCGGCGGCCTGCCCGTGGTGGAGGACAGGAAGCTGGTGGGGATCATCACCGAGAGCGACATCTTCGAAGCCATGGTGGACCTGATGGGGGTGGACCGCGGCGGCCTGCGCGTGACCGTGGAACTGGCCCGCGGTGCCGCTTCTCTGTGCGCGGTGACCAAGGCACTGGAAGAGAGCGGCGTACACCTGCTCAGCGTGGTCTCCTACCGCGAGGGCGACCGGGAGCGCGCCGTGCTCCGCCTCAGCGCCACCGGCCCCATCGACGTGCTGCACCGCATGGCCGCCCACGGCGCGCAGGTGGTGCATCTGCAGCTGCGGCCGGAGGATGAGAACGGGCGCGCCGGATCACCCTGCACCGCGCCCGTCTCGGCCATGGCACAATAGGAGACGAGGGGAAGCGGCGATGCGGTGCCCTCCGGTGTGCCCGGCGTGGCGAGTGCAGTGGGTGCGCGGCGAGGGCGCGGGTTTCTCCGGCGCGCACGTCGCCGGCGGGCACGCGATGCGCGACCACGGGCAGGACACCGGCGCGTCCCCGCCGGTGTCCTGCCCGCACTGCAACCGGTTGATCGACCGGCGCCTGATCGGCGGCGGCGCGGTCTGTCCCCACTGCGGCTACCCGCTGGGCGCGACGCTGCCCCCGGCTCCACGCTCCTCATCTCCTTTCTCTACGCCGCCACGGCGTGACCCCTAGTACGCCCGCACGTTCGGGACATCCGCCGCGGCGCGGCGGCCGGCTCCGGCCGGCCCTGTCCCCGGTGCTGTGCGGCTTCTTTCTCGTCGCCGGCGCGATCCTGGAG
>JACQTN010000271.1 GCA_016210785.1 Armatimonadota bacterium | reverse complement strand
GCACTACGAGGCCAGCACCTACAACCGGGCGCGCCTGCTCTATGATCTCCAGGATCTCCGCGCGTCCGCTCCCAAGGAACCTATCGCCCAGGGCATCGTGAGGGTCCGCCAGTGAGCGCCGACATCGTCGCCAGGGTGACGGGCCGGTTCCCCCAGGTACGCGACCTGGTGGAGGAGGCTCGCAAGGCCAGGGAAGAGGAAGAGCGCCATCTCCACGAGGCGGTGGAGAAGGCCAAGGCGGAGGGCAAGCGGCCGCCGGGCCGGCACGAGTCCCACGTGCCCGTGTACCGCAACGTGACGCTGGGAGTCCCCCGCGAGGTGCTGCCGGACGTCTGCCGCTTTGTGCGCGACGACCCCGACCTCCAGTTTGATTTCTGCTCCTTCGTGAGCGCCGTGGACCTGCCGCCCGACCGCATGGAGGTCGTCTACGGCCTCTTCTCCACCAGCAGGCACCACGACGTGGTGCTCAAGGTGGAAGTGGCGCGGGCCGACGCCCGCGTTCCCTCCGTGGTGGGCATCTGGGACGGCGCCAACTGGCACGAGCGAGAGGCCTTCGACCTGCTGGGCGTCGTCTTCGAGGGGCACCCGGACCCGCGCCGCATCATGATGACCGACGACTGGGCGGGGCATCCCCTGCGGAAGGACTATGTGTACCAGGAGCCTGCCTGGCTGGTCGACCTGGCCGTGCAGCGGCAGAAGGAGATCGCGGCGTCGGGCGGGGAACCGATCGGCGAGCGAAGCTGATCCTCGTTCTTCCATCCCGGGCGCCGCGACGCTCGGGGGGCTCCTCATCTCTCACCTCGACCTGTCTTGCCGTGTCCCCCCTCCGGCGCGGGCCCGCCCGCCGGCGGGCCATGGGCGCCCCCCGGCGGGTGCGGGCCGGTCCGCGGGGGCCGCTGGGGAATGGGCGCAGCGCCGCGCGTCGTCATTACACGCAGGAGGTCTGCGCGGGCCCCCTAACTATTAACTTTGCTAGGGAACGGTCGTGCGCGTCGCGGCGTGCCGCGGGCCTTCGGGGACGATGGGGGGAGGGGTAGGACCGTGGGTAAGGCGTGGGTGTGGCGCGGGTTTGCCTCGGGCTTGGCCGCCGGCGCGTTGATGTCTGCGGCCATGTATGCGGGACGCGTGTGGTACGGCGTGCCCATGTTCCACGAGCTGCTGGGGGAGCGCATGATCCGCATCCTCCCCATGCGGCTCTTCTCTCTGCTGATCTCCCGGCTGCTGTTCGCGGCGAAACCCCTGGCCTTCTACAGCAGCCTCGCCGCGGTCGTTTTCCTGTTCGGCGTGCTCGGCGCGCTGTACGGCGCGTGGCTGGCCCGCCGCACTGCGGCGGCGCCGCGCGTCGTTCTGGGGCTGGGTGTGTCGGCGGCGACGTGGGTGCTGCTGGCCGCGGTCCTGTTCCCGCTGCTCGGCGGGGGCTTCCTGGCCTCCGCGGTGCCCGCGGGGGGGGTGCCGACGCCGCTGGCGCTGGCGGTGTACAGCCTGCTGTACGGCATCCCCCTCGTGGCGCTGATGCCCCGCGGCCGGACGGGGCCCGCGGGCGGCATGATCCGCCGTCTGCCGCCGGTGGTGGGCGGGATGCCGGTGGAGGACGCCGGGCGCCGTCAGTTCCTGGCCCGCTCGCTCCTGTGGGGCGCCGTGCTGGCCGGCCTGAGCGCCGGCCGTTGGGTGACGACCGGGGCGCGACGCGCGGCGGCGGCGGCGCAGACGATCTTCCAGCGGATCAAGGGCCTGCCGCCAGAGGTCACCCCCACGGACAAGTTCTACACGGTCAGCAAGAACTTCTTCGATCCGGAGGTGGACGGGCGGAAGTGGGCCCTGGAGGTCACCGGCCTGGTGGAGAAGCCGCTGACGTTCACCTACCCGGAGTTCAAGGCGCTGCCGTCCACCAACCGCTACCACACCCTGTGCTGCATCAGCAACCCCATCGGTGGGGATCTGATCAGCAACGCCACGTGGCGCGGGGTGCGCCTCCGCGACATCCTGGCCCGCGGCGGCGTCAAGCCCAACGCCAAAAAGGTGGCCTTTCACGCCGCGGACGGGTTCTCGTCCGCCATTCCCCTGGCGCTGGCGAACCATCCCGACACCCTCATCGTCTACGAGATGAACGGGCAAATGCTCCCCCGCAAGCACGGCTTCCCGGCCCGGCTGCTCATTCCCGGCGTTTACGGGATGAAGCAGCCCAAGTGGGTGACCAAGATCGAGGTGGTCGCCGCCGACTTTCAGGGCTACTGGGAACGGCAGGGGTGGAGCGACACCGCCGTGGTGAAGACCATGTCCAAGCTCACCACGGTGGGCAACGGCGCCCAGGTTCCCATGGGTGAGGCAGGGCTGGGAGGCGTCGCCTACGCGGGGAACCGCGGCATCGCGGAGGTCGAGTACAGCACCGACGGCGGGAAGACCTGGCAACGGGCCGAGGTGAAGCCGGCGCTCGGCCAGTACACCTGGTCGCTGTGGGCGGCGGCGTGGAAGCCGGCGCAGGCCGGCGACCACGTGATCAAGGTGCGCGCCAAGGACGGCACCGGCGCGCCGCAGGATCCCACCGAGCGCGACTCTCTGCCCGAGGGCGCCACCGGCTATCACACGGTACGCCTGCGCGTGCGTAAGTGAGCCAGAGGCCCCTGGTCACGCTGGCGAGCCCCGGCGCCGCCATCCTGCGGCGCCGGGCCGGCTCCGTGGCGCGGGTGAGCCGCGAGGTACGGGAGTTGCTGGCCGACATGCTGGAGATCATGTACGCCAGCAACGGCGTGGGGCTGGCCGCCCCGCAGGTGGGCGTGGGTGTGCGCGCCATCGTGGCAGACGCGGGCCGGGGGCCGCTGCTGCTGGTGAACCCGCGCATCACCCGCCGGTCGGGGCGGCAGGTGGGCATCGAAGGGTGCCTGTCCGTGCCCGGCGTTGTGGCAGAGGTCGAGCGATGGACGAAGGTGGTGGTCCGGGCGCGCAACCGCCGGGGCTGGCAGGTGGAGGTGGAGGCAGAGGACCTGATGGCACGGGTACTTCAGCACGAGATCGACCACCTCAACGGGATTCTCTTCCTGGACCGGGCGGATCGGGACAGGATCTACGCGCTGGAGCGCGCCGGCGACGGGCGGGAGTCGCCGCTCGCGGGGCAGAGTATAATAGACGAAGATGGTACGCCTGGTGAAGGGGCGAGGACCAGGTCGCGTGCGGGCACGGCCTGACCGGAGGCTGTGCCGGGCCGCCGCCCCGGCAGATCCCCCGGGGCGCGGGCGGCCGTCTCACCCACTCCGGTGCAGCGATCTCATCCCTCCGCAATTCTCTTTTGGGAGTTCACCATGACCAATGCCTTCGACGTCATCATCATCGGGGGTGGTCCGGCGGGCTACGTGGGCGCCATCAGGGCATCCCAGCTCGGCATGCGCGTGGCTTTGGTGGAGCGGGAGAAGCTG